>DASTGE010000108.1:0-31312 GCA_035719405.1 Burkholderiaceae bacterium | reverse complement strand
TAAAATTTGTGCAAATCGACAGCGTGACTGGAGAACAGAGCGCTCGTTTTGTCAGATGCGAGGCCCGATCACCTCGTTGGGGATCCTGAGGGCAGTGTTTAGCACAAATTTGCCCTGCCGTTCATGCAATCGCCCTGACTTCGAGCCGTTCGCTTAGCTGAACCATCTTGCTGATCAGGTGAAGCGAAATCCGGTGTCGCGGCAATTGACCCCGCCGACGGGAGCAAACCAAGTAGGACCGCTCCCAGCTAGCACAGGCCCCGTCTTGGCGCTTGAACCGCTGTCGCCTTCAATGCAACTCAAAGGCACCACATTCAAGCATCACAGGGAGTCGCGTCATGATCCTCGCCTCGATGACCCGCGGCCTGCAGCACCCGCTCCTGCGCACCGCGGCACTGATTCTTCTCTCGACCGTCTTGTTATGGGCCGGGGTATTGGTCGGCTCGCCCGCTCAGTCGGCGAACCTGGTCGCGACGCCGGCTTCCCGTACGCCGGCCGAGGCTGCAGCGCGGCCGCTGCGGATCGCTCCGAACTGCTCGTCGGGATGCACCAGGGAACGGCAGGAGGACCGTTCGAAACCCATGCGGCTGGCGCCCAACTGCAGCACCTGCATCCGCCACCACGATGAACCCTCGTCGCGATCCGATAGAGCGGTCGCCGGGACCGTGCTTGCATCATGGTCGCAAGGGCGGTCCTGAGGCGAGTCCTGAGGCGCAACGCCTCAGAACACGCAGGCTCCCTGCAGCATTCCCCGGCGAAAGGCTTCAGCGAGCACCATGACGGGCCCGTCGGGCGTCACGACGGCATGGCAGCGCGCCGCGCCATCGTCCGGCAGGCCGACGACTCGCCAGAGCCGTTCAAGCAGTTCCCGCATCGCATGCAGCGGCACGCGCCGCATCCACATCTGCGCCAGGAGATGGCCAATGGGAACGTCGCCACGTTCGAGCCCCCGCCTCAAATCGGGCGCAAGACCTTCGAGCGCGATGTAGCTGAGGTTGTCCATCATCACCTCGCCATGTCCGGCGAGCGATGTGAAGCGCTCAATGAAGCGGGTGCCGGGCAGCAGCCTGCGCACAGCCTGTGGAACATCCTCGGTGATCCGCTGCGAAATCAGGTGAAGGTCGATCGGACCGCCCGCGATGGTTTCGCACAAACGCGTCGTGGAGCCGTTCTGGGCCAGCAGCAGTTGCAGGATCGTACGCTGATAAGCAATCTCCTGGGGCGTTGCGGAAGGGGACATGAAAGGCTCGCGCTCGGCGGGCCGCAGACGGGTGACTGACATCGATCGGGCAAACTGAAAAATTCGGTGGATCGCAGGGTCCGAATCATCCACCACCGAGCAGCCTGACCTTGCCGATCGCCAGCGTCGCGGCCGCGGTGCGCGTCTCCACACCGAGCTTCCCGAATACGTGCTCCAGGTGCTTGTTCACGGTGCGCGGACTCGTGCCAAGAATCTCGCCGATGTCCCGATTGATCTTGCCCTTGACGACCCAGTAGAGCACCTCGGCTTCGCGCGACGTGAGCTTGAACTGCAGAGCCAGCGCCTGGATGGTCGCGGCGTCGGACGTCTCGCGCATCACGACCAGCCATTCGCCATCGCCGGTCTCCTCGTGCAGAACAAGGTTCAGCCGCCGACGGCCCTGCTCGAGCACATGAGGCACGGCCTCACGCTCCTCGCGACGCGCTGCTGCCTGCGCCTGCACCCACTGCATCACGGCTGGCGGCAGTCGCGTCGATTGCGCAAGGCCAAGGTAATCATCCAGCAGCTTGCGCGACAGCGGGGTCTGCCAGGCGATGCGGCCATCGCGCTCACGCACGGTCATCGCGGCATGGCCGAAGGCGTCCAATGCGCTGCGCGCCTGCGCACCCTCGCGGGCCTGACGCACATGCGCGGAGATCCGGGCCAGCACCTCGATCGCGCGGATGGGCTTGATGACGTAGTCGACGCCGCCCGCACCGTAGGCGGCCACCACATGCTCGGTCTCGGTCAGGCCG
This sequence comes from Burkholderiaceae bacterium, assembly GCA_035719405.1. Classification (GTDB taxonomy): domain Bacteria; phylum Pseudomonadota; class Gammaproteobacteria; order Burkholderiales; family Burkholderiaceae_C; genus CAMLIZ01. The sequence goes on along the minus strand of DASTGE010000108.1, from coordinate 29,317 downwards.
GTCATGAAGACGATGGGGATATGGGAAGTCTCCGGCATCGCCTTGAGCCGCCGGGCGACCTCGAAACCGTCCAAGCCGGGCATGACGGCATCGAGCAGCACGATATCGGGCTGCGCCTGCATCGCGCGCTGCAGCGCCGACTCGCCGTTCGTCGCCACCAGCACCGTATAGCCCGCCTCGTCGAGCGCGTCATGCAGCACGGCAAGGTTGTCGGGCACATCGTCGACGATCAACACGACTTCGGCGCCCGGGCGGTCAACGTGTGGGCTGTTCATCGCGATTCTGGCGAAGCCACTGCGTGATTGCCTCGAACTGGAAGTCGCGCGTCAAAGCCCGGACATGGGCGACGAAAGCTGCACACCCCGGATTGTCGGCCTCGATCTGGTCCAGATGCTGAAGGATGCCGCGGAAGTAGCCGAGCGACAGCAGTTCCCCCAGGGTTTTCAGCGCGTCAGCGGGCGGCCAGACGATAGGCGGGTCATCGCCGGCGGTTTGCTGCGGGCGCGCAGCGTCCCGCCATTGCAGGCCGAGTCGATGCCCAAGCCAGTCGAGAAGCTCGTTCATGCGCACCGGCTTGACGATGAAGTCGCCCGGCGCAATGCCCGCGTCGTTCTCCAACCCCTTGTCGAAGGCATTGGCCGAGACGACCGCGATGGGCGCATCGCTCAAGCCCTCGCGCCGGATGCGGCGGATGGTTTCCCATCCGTCGATGCCCGGCATCGCCAGGTCCATGAGGAGGGCGTCGGGACGGCAGTTGCCGCCGCGCAGAAGATCAAGCGCTTCCCGACCCGTCGCCGCCTGCATCACGTCGAAGCCCAAGGGCGCCAGGCGACGCACGAGCAGCGTGCGGTCGACCTCCTCGTTGTCGACCGTCAGCACGGTGCGCCTCGACCCTTCATAGCCGATGTGCATCGACGGAACGACGCCATCAGCCAGGGATGCCCGCACGACGGGCAGGAAGAGACGGATCGAGAACAGCGTGCCTTGCCCCACCGTGCTCTTGACGGTCATCTCGCCGCCCATCAGGTCGGTGAGCATCTTGCTGATGGTCAGGCCCAGGCCGGTGCCGCCAGAGGCAGCTTCGGCCGAGCCGCGCGCGAAAGGCTCGAAGACACGGTCGATCTCCTCCCGCGCAATGCCGGGCCCGGTGTCCTCGATTTCGAAGCGAGCCATCTCCCTTGCGTAGACGATGCGCAAGCGCACTTCGCCCTTGCGAGTGAACTTGATCGCATTGCCCAGCACGTTGATGAGGATCTGCCGCAGCCGCTTCTCGTCGGCCCGCACGGCTTCAGGCAAGGTGCCGCTGGTGTGGTATCGAAAACCGATGCCCTTGCCGGCGGCCTGCAACTCGAACATCCGCACGATTTGCTGCATGCCCTCGGCGAATCGCATGGGCTTCACGTCGAGCCTGAGCTTGCCGCTTTCGATGCGGGCGATGTCGAGGGTGCCTTCGATCAGCGACAGCAGGTGGTCACCGCCACGGCGGATCACCAGGACCGCCTGCCTGCGCTGCGGCGATACGTCGTCGTCTTCCTCCAGCAATTGGGCATAGCCGAGCATGCTGTTCAGCGGCGTGCGCAGCTCGTGGCTGATCTGCGAAATGTAGCGCGTCTTCGCCTGGTTGGCCTGGTCCGCCTGGCGCTTGGCCGCCTGCAACTGCTCGTCGGTGCGCTTGTGCGACTCGATCTCGCGCATCAGCAGCAGGGTCTGCCGGTTCGACTCTTCCTGCGCAACCTGCCGGCTCTTGTGCGTGAGCACCACCCACCATGCAAGGACACCCGCGACGAGCAGCACACCGGCATACACCTTCACGAAGCTCAAGCGAAGCGCGGGCGCGAGCGTGGCGGCCTGACTGCCGAGCAACTTCAGTTCGTGCTGATAAACCAGCCAGAACAGCAGCGCGGCCAACGGCGCGATGGCACACATCAGAAGCAGGTAGTGGCCGAGACCCGTAGCGAGGCAAGGCTGCACGACTCGCGGCAGGACGCCGGCGAGCAACCCGTTCCATTGCGCGGAAAGGGGCCCGTGGGGCTTACAGAGATCGTCGCAGCGGGCGTCGAGCGAGCAGCACAGCGAGCAGATGGGGCCCTGGTACGCGGGACAGTGCGCCATGTCGTCGCGTTCGTACTCGCGTTCGCAGATGCAGCAGCGCAGGAGGGTGTAGCGAGGTTGTTCCGGGCTGTGGTTGGGTTCGCCGGAGCCCCCACCCCTGCCCTCTCCCGAAAGCGGGAGAGGAAGTGAAGGCGCGGCCGGGAAGGGATGCCTTGCGATGTAGTAGCCGCCCTTGGTGATCCATGCGATGAGGGGAGCGGTCACGAATGCGGTGACGAGTGCGATCAGGGCCGAGAACGCCTCTGCCGTCGGCCCGAGCAGGCCGAGGTATGAAGACACCGACAACGCGGAGGCGATTCCCATTGCACCCACGCCGACCGGATTGATGTCGTACAGGTGTGCGCGCTTGAACTCGATGCCCTTGGGCGAAAGCCCCAATGGCTTGTTGATGACGAGGTCGGCCACGACGGCCATCATCCACGAGATGGCGATGTTGGAGTACAGACCCAGCACGCGCCCCAATGCCTGGAACACGTCCAGCTCCATGAGCATCAGTGCGATCAGCGTGTTGAACGCCACCCACACCACACGACCGGGGTGACGGTGCGTGAGCCGCGCGAAGAAGTTCGACCATGCCAGCGATCCCGCATAGGCATTAGTGACGTTGATCTTCAGCTGCGAGATCACGACGAACACCGCAGTCGCTGCCACCGCCCACCCCACGTGCGAGAACACGTATTCGTAGGCCGCCAGGTACATCTGGTTGGGATCGACCGCGCGATCGCTCGGCACCATGTTGCTCAAGGCCAGATAAGCCAGCAGCGCGCCGCCCAGCATCTTCATCACGCCCGGTATCACCCAGCCCGGCCCGCCGATCAGCATCGCGACCCACCATCGCACGCGGTTGGCGTTCGTCCGCTCCGGCATGAAACGCAGGTAGTCGGCCTGCTCGCCCATCTGCGTAATGAGCGCGATGCCGACCGTCACGCCGGCGCCGACGAGGTGAAGGTCGAACGCCTTGCCCTTTCCCGATTCGCCACCATAGCCGGCCAGCTCGTTCAGCAGTCCAGGGTTCTTGCCCAGCACATAGACATAGGGCAGCACGAGCAGCACGATCCACAAAGGCTGGGTCCACACCTGCAGCCGGCTGATCACGGTAACGCCATGCGTGACCAGCGGCAGCACCGCCAGCGCACACAGCAAATAGCCCAGTGCCGGCGGAATGTCGAACACCAGCTCCAGCGCGTAGGCCATGATGGCAGCCTCGAGCGCGAAGAAGATGAAGGTGAACGAGGCGTAGATCAGCGAGGTGAGTGTCGAGCCGATATAGCCGAAGCCCGCGCCGCGCGTCAGCAGGTCCATGTCCACGCCGTACCTGGCGGCGTAGATGCTGATCGGCAGGCCGGCCAGGAAAATGATGAGGCCCGTGGCGAGGATCGCCCAGAAGGCGTTGATGAAGCCATACTCGACCAGCAGGGTCGCGCCCACGGCTTCGAGCACGAGGAAGGACGCGGCGCCGAAGGCCGTATTGGCCACCCGCACCTCGGACCACTTGCGAAAGGACCTTGCGGTGAAGCGCAGCGCATAGTCTTCCATCGTCTCGCGCGCGACCCATGCGTTGTAGTCGCGACGGACCTTCACCACGCGCTGCACCGCCTCGCCTGAGCTTTCAGCGGCGATGGGGATCACCGGGATTCGGGACGACGATGGCATGGCAAACAGCCGCCCGATCGTGCAGCTTCCATGCCATCGGGGCGGACCCGAAGTCGACGCCGAGCCCACAATCGTGCACATTGCCCGGCACCCATCTTGCTGCCGCGCGCCGCCACATGGACCTGACACCTCGCGAGAAAGACAAGCTGCTGATCTTCACCGCCGCCCTGCTGGCCGAGCGTCGCAAGGCCCGGGGGCTGAAGCTGAACCATCCCGAGGCCATTGCGCTCATCACGGCAGCCATCATGGAAGGGGCGCGCGATGGCAAGACGGTGGCGCAACTGATGAGCGAAGGCAAGACGGTGCTGACGCGCGCGGAGGTGATGGAAGGCGTGGCCGAGATGATCTCCGAAATCCAGGTCGAGGCGACCTTCCCCGACGGCACCAAGCTGGTGACAGTGCACCAACCGATTGCATGAGGGAGGCACCACGATGATTCCTGGCGAACTGCTGATCGACGGCGACGACCTCGCACTCAACCCCAGCCGGCGCACGATCACGCTCGTGGTCGAGAACGCCGGGGACCGGCCCATCCAGGTCGGCTCGCACTACCACTTCGTCGAGACCAATGCAGCGCTGAAGTTCGACCGCAACGCCGCGCGCGGCATGCGGCTCAACATCACCTCGGGAACGGCCGTACGTTTTGAGCCGGGGCAGCAGCGCACGGTGGAACTGGTCGACTATGCCGGCGCGCGCGAGGTCTGGGGCTTTCGGGCCTTGGTGCAGGGAGCGTTGTGATGACCACCCTGCCCCGCCGCGCCTACGCCGAGATGTTCGGCCCTACCGTGGGCGACCGCCTGCGCCTTGCCGACACGGATCTCGTCATCGAAGTGGAGCGCGACTTCACGCTCGCTGCGGGCGGATATGGCGAGGAGGTGAAGTTCGGTGGCGGCAAGACAATCCGCGATGGCATGGGGCAGAGTCAGCGGCCGAACGGGCCCGGCGCCGCCGAGGCGGTCGACTGCGTCGTGACCAATGCACTCATCGTCGACAATTGGGGCATCGTGAAAGCCGACATCGGCATTCGCGGCGGCCGCATCGCGAAGATCGGCAAGGCAGGCAACCCTGATGTGCAGCCGGGCATCGACATCGTCATCGGCCCGGGCACGGAGATCATCGCCGGCGAAGGAATGATCGTGACGGCAGGCGCGATCGACAGCCATATCCATTTCATTTGTCCGCAACAGATCGAGGAGGCGCTTTCTAGCGGGGTCACGACGATGCTGGGCGGCGGCACAGGCCCGGCCACCGGCACGCTGGCGACCACCTGTACGCCCGGGCCGGAGAACCTGGCTCGTATGCTGCAGGCGGCTGACGCCTTCCCGATGAACCTCGGCTTTCTCGGCAAGGGCAACGCCAGCCGGCCCGAGGCCTTGAGGCAGCAGATCGAAGCCGGCGCCATCGGGCTGAAGCTGCACGAGGACTGGGGCACGACGCCATCGGCGATCGACACCTGCCTGGGCGTCGCAGAGGAGACCGACACGCAGGTGTCGATCCACAGCGACACACTGAACGAATCGGGCTTCGTCGAGGACACAATTGCCGCAACCAGCGGTCGAACGCTGTGCGCGTTTCATACCGAAGGCGCGGGCGGCGGGCATGCGCCGGACATCCTGCGCGTCGTGGGCGAGTCCAACTTCCTTCCGTCGTCGACCAACCCTACCATGCCCTACACGGTGAACACGGTCGACGAACACCTCGACATGCTGATGGTGTGCCACCACCTCGACGCGAGCATTGCCGAGGACCTCGCATTCGCCGAAAGCCGCATTCGCCGCGAAACGATCGCGGCGGAGGACATCCTGCATGACCTCGGCGCGATCAGCATGTTCTCATCCGACAGCCAGGCGATGGGCCGCGTCGGCGAGGTGATCCTGCGGTGCTGGCAGACGGCGCACAAGATGAAGCAGCAGCGCGGGCCGATGCCCGGTGACAGCGCCCGCAATGACAACACCCGCGTGAAGCGCTATGTGGCCAAGCTCAACATCAACCCGGCCATCGCCAACGGCATCGCGCACGAGGTGGGCAGCGTGGAGGAAGGCAAATGGGCCGACCTCGTGCTGTGGCGTCCGGCGTTCTTCGGCGTCAAGCCGAGCCTGGTGCTCAAGGGCGGCTTCATCGCCATGGCGGCGATGGGCGATCCCAATGCAAGCATCCCGACGCCGCAACCCGTGCATTACCGGCCCATGTTCGGCGCCTTCGGCGGCGCGGTGGCACGCACGTCGCTGACCTTCGTCAGTCGCCCGGCATTGGCGGGGGGGCTGGGCGACGCGCTTGGATTGCGCAAGCAGCTGGTGGCGGTGAAGGGCTGCAGAACTGTGAGGAAGGCCGACATGATCCACAACGGGGCCACGCCGAGGATGGAGATCGACGCGCAGACTTACGAGGTGCGTGCCGACGGCGAGTTGCTCACATGCGAGCCGGCGTCGGTGCTGCCGATGGCGCAGCGGTATTTCCTCTTTTAGCCCGAAGTCGGTTTAGCGCTGGTTTAGCGCAGGTTTAGCGCTCTGAGGGGGCGGGGGCAGGCTTTCGCCGCCCTCAGACTCCGGCAATCACCGCGTCGAGCGCATCGAGCAACGCAGTCGCCTCGCTCGCAAGCGTGGCGACGGGTTTGCGCAGCAACCGTGCAGGCAACGGCGCGCATAAGTGCGGGGCCAGCTGCAATTCCTCGCCGCCGATTGTCACGCTTTGCGCCAGGCGCCGCGGCGCATGCGCGGGCGGGCGATGCAAGCGCGCGAGTGGCATCACAAATCGCGTACTGAATTGGTCGAGCTGGTCGTTCTGCAAAACGACCAGATAAGGGAAGCCCTCCCTCTGCGCGACGCTTGGGTTCTCGTAGACGTTGAACTGGGCCATGGTCCTACCAGGGCCTGTGTTCTTCGCCGGGGATTCCGAAGCGCTCGACGAGTTCGTTTTGCGCGTCGAGCCATTCCTTATACTGCTCGTAGAAACGCCGCTTGCGCTGTGCCGTCGTTTCGCGCACCTGCTTTGCCAGCAATTCCTCGTAGAGTTCGATCGACAGGACAACGCTATGGCGGCGCCCACCCTTCTCGATGAACACGGGTTCACGCTGGGCACGTTCCAGGACCTGTCCCAGCTTGTTCTTCGCCTCCGTCGCAGACACATTCAAAGCAGACTCCTTCCCGGAAATAGCCATTTTAGCTACTGCTCAAGCCTTGGCGTCAAGTGAGCATGACTCAACGATTTGTGAGTGCTGAAGACACAGTGCGGTCACAATCCATCGCCTTGCCGGCACCGACATCCGCCACGTCCACATGCTCACCGTCCAAAAACTCCTTCCCCGGGGCCAAGGCCTCAGTCAAGCACTCTTCAAGCGCGCCGCCATTGTCGAGCTTGACTGGGACGTTCGCCAGAAAAGCCGCTTCGACACCCACGATTCCACCGGCCGCTCCATCGGCGTGTTCCTGCCGCGCGGAACGGTCGTGCGCGACGGCGATGTGCTCTTGGCCGAGGATGGATCGCTCATCCTCGTCAAGGCGGCACCACAACCCGTCATGGTCGTGCGCCACTGCACAGAGCATGGAAACCCGTTCGACCTGCTTCGGGCGGCTTACCACCTCGGCAATCGGCATGTCGCACTGGAGCTGAACCCGGATCACCTGAAGCTCGAACCCGACCATGTGCTGGCCGACATGCTGCGGCAGATGCACCTGATCGTGAGCGAGGAAACGGTGCCGTTCGAGCCGGAGGGCGGCGCGTATGCCGCAGGCGCGCATGGACACGGACACGGGCATGACCATTCGCACGATCACTCGCATGGTCACGATCACGACCATTCCCATCACCATCACCATCACGGCCGGTGAACGCGCTGAATCCGGCCTCACTGCTTCAGCTCATCTGGCTTGCGTCGCCCGCCCTGCCGGTCGGCGGCTTCAGCTACTCGGAGGGACTGGAGGCCGCGGTCGAAACAGGGCTCGTCTCATCCGAAACTTCGGTAGGTGGCTGGCTGCTCGACCAACTGGAGCTCGGGCTTGCCCGCGCCGACCTTCCGCTGCTGGCATCCGCGTTCGAAGCCTGGAAGGCAGGCGACAGCGACCGCCTGCGCTCACTGAACGACTGGTTCCTTCAAACACGGGAAACGAGCGAACTGAAGTTGCAGGCCGAGCAGATGGGCCGCTCGATGCTGGAGTGGCTGCGCAATCAAGACGCGGCGGACGACAGGCTCGCTGTGCTCGCAGCGCTGCCAGCCGCGCCAGCCTGGCCGATCGCCTTCGCGCTCGCAGCCGCTCAATCCGGTGCGCCATGCCGGGAAGCGCTGCTGGCGTTCGGGTTCGCATGGGCAGAGAACATGGTTCAGGCAGCAATCAAAGCCGTGCCCCTGGGTCAGAACGCCGGACAGCGCATCCTCGCGCGTCTCGCGCAAGCCCTCCCGAAGATTGTCGAGGAGGCACTCGCGAGGCAGGACGGGGAGCGCCAGACCCTGACCCCCATGCTCGCGATTCTTTCTTCACAGCACGAAACGCAATACTCGCGACTGTTCCGCTCCTGAACACTGCCTTGCCAAAAGAGAAGGACCGCAATGACCATTCACCTCACCCCAGGTCGCACGAAAGAACTCCCGCCCCTGCGCGTGGGCGTCGGCGGCCCTGTCGGCTCCGGCAAGACGACCTTGGTCGAGATGCTGTGCAAGACCATGCGCGAGCGCTGGGACCTGGTGGTCGTCACCAACGACATCTACACCAAGGAAGACCAACGACTGCTCACGGTCGCGGGCGCTCTGGAGGCCGAGCGCATCATGGGTGTGGAAACGGGCGGCTGCCCGCATACCGCGATTCGTGAGGATGCGTCGATCAACCTGGAGGCGGTCGACCGGATGCTGGCGAAGTTCCCGGATGCCGACATCGTGTTCATCGAGTCGGGCGGCGACAACCTCGCCGCGACATTCAGCCCCGAATTATCAGATCTGACGATTTACGTGATCGACGTGGCAGCGGGCGAGAAAATCCCGCGCAAGGGGGGGCCGGGCATTACCAAGAGCGATCTGTTCGTGATCAACAAGATCGACCTCGCGCCCTACGTCGGCGCCGATCTCGAAGTGATGCGCGCCGACACGCAGCGCATGAGGCCGAGCCGGCCGTTCGTGATGACCAACCTCAAGACGCGCGAAGGACTCGCCGAGGTGGTGTCGTTCATCGAGATTAAGGGCATGCTCGAGGCTTGAGGCGCTCGAGAATTGCGCCGCTGAGAACTCCTCAGGCGGCGGCGAACACGCTCGCGGTCAACTCCAGTTCGCGAACGGGCTGGCGATGGACAGTCCCCGTTGCACAGGCTTGCGCGAACACCTGCTTCGCGCAGTCCTCGCAGCAGCCGCAATTACGCGCGATGCAGGTGTCGTCCTGCAGCGCCTCGAAGTCGGGCACGCCGTCCTTCACGGCCTGGACGATGTCACGGTCAGAGATGCGGTGGCACAGGCATACGATCATGGCAAGCGGATATTAGCCTCAACGAGAATGCTTCTCGTTTGATTCCCCGCAATCCATGAGGACAAATGTGCGAAAAGCGCAATCGGAAAAGATTGCGCGTGAGCGCCCGCTTTAACCGCTTTAACCCGAACGCCGTCCTGTGCGACAAAATGCGCGCGAAATCTCGGCCCCCTCGCGCGCGAGCAGAGTCCCTATCTTCTCGGCCTGCGTCTGCGGCAACCTGACGCTGGGGCCGAACACTCCGATCGACCCCGCCACTCGGCCGGAAGCGTCGAAGAACGGCGCCGCGACGGCAACGGCCCCATGAATCAGCTCGTCCTTGCTCGAGGCCCAGCCCTGGCGCCGGATCTGATCGAACTGCGCGTGGTACTTCTCGATGTCGATGTCCAGGCCTGCGGCATATCTCGGGAGTTCCTCCTCGATGCCCGGCGTATGGGCAAGGATGGCCCGCCCGCTCGCACCGATCACCAGCCGCTCTCGGTAGCCCGTTCCACGCTTGAAGCTCAAGGGCTGGGGACTCTCCAACTCGGCGACGCACACGCGAAAGACACCTTCAGGCACGAACAGCGCGACCGTTTCCCCGGTGGCCTCCCAGAGCCGGCCCATCATCGGCTGCGCCATGCCCGCCACGCTGAATGCGGCACTCCACATCTGTGCCAGCCGCGCGACAGCCGGGCCGAGCCGCAGGCGCCGTGGCTCGCCATACGACGCCAGGAAGCGCTTGCGCTCCAGAATCTCAAACAGCCGCTGCAGCGTCGTCCCGCTCAGATCCACGCGCTGCGCCATCTCTGCGGCGCTGACCTCGTCGTCGCCGGGGCGAAACGCCAGCAGGACGTCCAATAGGCCATCGGCATCGCCGTCGCGCATCCTGTCGGTATTGTTCTCGTTCTCCAATTCGAATTCCCTCCTTGACCCATCGGGCGTCAAGAAGACCTTAGTCTCCTTGACGGACCGGGATCGTAAACGGAGGAAGTTCGATATTCGTCGGCGTGCTCGTACTGCGCCTCGGGCTTTTCGATCAATGCCCCGACGCGCCGGCCGCCCCCAGCCCGGTCTCCGACCTTACCTGCTGCGCGGGGAACGCAGCGCGCTCGCGAGCGGCCTGCACGCTGCGGTCGAGCAGCGAGACCAGCCAGATGCTGACGAAGCCGACGGCCATCGAGAACAGCGCGGGCGAAGTGTAGGGGAACCAGGCGCTGCCCTTCGGGTTGCCGAGCGTGCCCTCCCACACGGAAGGCGACACCACCGTCAGCGCCACCGATGACACCAAGCCCAGGAAGCCGCCGATCACGGCGCCGCGCGTCGTGCAGTCCTTCCACAGCACCGACATGAACAGCACCGGGAAGTTGGCTGACGCCGCGATGGCGAAAGCCAGCGAGACCATGAAGGCGATGTTCTGCTTCTCGAAGGCAATGCCGAGCAGCACCGCGATGATGCCGAGTACGACGGTGGTGATGCGCGAGACCTTCAGCTCGGCCGCGCTGTCGGCCTTGCCGTGCTTGAAGACGGTGGCATAGAGGTCGTGCGACACGGCCGAGGCGCCCGAGAGCGTGAGGCCCGCCACCACCGCGAGAATGGTCGCGAAGGCCACCGCGGAGATGAAGCCGAAGAACACGTCCCCGCCCACGCTCTTGGCCACCAGCACTGCCGCCATGTTGGCCGTGCCCGCACCGCCCTTGATGATGCCCTTGGCCACATCGGCGAACTCGGGATTGGTGAGTACCAGCGTGATCGCGCCGAAGCCGATGATGAAGATCAGCACGTAGAAGTAGCCGATCCATGTCGTGGCCCAGAACACCGACTTGCGCGCCTGCTTGGCATCGGGCACCGTGAAGAAGCGCATCAGGATGTGCGGCAGGCCTGCGGTGCCGAACATCAGCGCCATGCCGAAGCTGATGGCCGAGATCGGGTCCTTCACGAAACCGCCGGGCTCCATGATCGACAAGCCGATCTTCGCCGCCTCGTCGGGGCTCTTGCCGGAGTTCTGAGCGATCGCCGCCTTGACCTGGACTGCCTTCGCGAACAACGCCTCCGGACTGAAGCCGAATTGCGCAAGCACCATGACGGCCATGAAGGTCACGCCGGCCAGCAGCAGGCAGGCCTTGATGATCTGCACCCAGGTCGTCGCCGTCATGCCGCCGAACAGCACGTAGATCATCATCAGCGCGCCGACGACGACGACCGCCACCCAGTATTCGAGGCCGAACAGCAGCTTGATCAATTGGCCCGCGCCCACCATCTGCGCAATGAGATAAAAGGCGACGACCACCAGCGTGCCGGCTGCCGCAAAGCCGCGGATCGGTGTCTGCTTGAAGCGATAGCCGGCGACGTCGGCGAAAGTGAATTTGCCCAGGTTGCGCAGCCGCTCGGCCATCAAAAAGGTGATGACCGGCCAGCCGACGAGAAAGCCGATCGAATAGATCAGGCCGTCGTAGCCGGTCGCCATGACCGCGGCGGAAATGCCGAGGAAGGACGCGGCCGACATGTAGTCACCCGCAATTGCAAGGCCGTTCTGGAAGCCTGTGATCCCGCCGCCGGCCGTATAGAAATCGGCCGCGGAACGGGTGCGCGCGGCGGCCCACTTGGTGATCCACAACGTGGCGACCACGAAGGCGGCGAACATGCCGATCGCCGTCCAATTGGTCGCCTGCTTCGCGGCCTGGCCGACATCTCCGCCGGCGGCAAGCACGACACCGCAGACGGGAAGCGCAGCCAGCGCCGCGCTGATGCGAGCAATGCGGCTCATCGCGATTCCTCCTCGAGAATGGCCTGGTTCAGCGCATCGAACTCCCTGTTCGCGCGCCACACGTACAAGCCGGTGATCAGAATGGTGAAGATGATGACGCCCATGCCGATCGGCACACCCAGCGTGGTCACGCCATCGCCGATCGGCTGCGACAGGAAGGGCTTGTTGAAGGCGATCAGCGAGATATAGCCGTAATACACGACCAGCATGCATGCCGCGAGTGTCCAGCCGAAGACGTTTCTCCTGTGCTTGAGCGCCTGGTACTTCGGGTTCTGGCTGATCCGCTCAATCACGTCCGGGGTTTCCCGAACGCTTTCTCTTGGGGAAGCATTCACAGTGTTTGTCTCCTGATTGCCATCGCGGTAGCGTGCAGTGTCGTGGTTCTGGCTGACCAAAATCTGACCGACTTCGGCGGCGCAGGGAATCGTTGTTGATCCAGCGCAAGGCAGGCGCTGAACAATTCCCCGCGAGGGCGCGCGCCTCAATTTGGGATGGGATGCAAGGCGCAAAGCACGGCCATAGCCCAAGCTATGGCGCGCATTTGCAACGCCGCGGACCGCCCAAAGCGGGGATGCGCGACCCGCGAGGGAATTGTTCAGCGCCTCCCAAGGCGGCACACTTGCATTTCGCGTCGACTTGCGCGTTGTCACTTCCACCACTTCATGCCGGCTGCCTTCGACTTCTCCATTTCGCCCTTCGACTGTCTGAAGGCGGACGAGCAGCGGCTTGTGCGGGACCATGTCGACATCGGCTACTACCCTGAAGGCGCCACGCTGTTGGCGCCGGGCGAGGCGCCGGAGCACCTGTTCGTCCTGATCAAGGGCCGCGTGCGGCAACTCGACGGCGATGAATGGATCGGCAGTTTCGGGCCCGATGATTCATTCGACGGGCGTGCGCTCGTCGCAGGCAAGGCCAGCAGCCGCTTCGTGGCGGAAGAGGAAGTCCTGGCGCATCAGGTCTCACGCAAGGCAGTCACCGAGCTTATTTCCCGCAACGCCACCTTCGGTGCGCTGCTGTTCGCCGATCTGTCGAAAAAGCTGAACGCATTGGCCGAGCGAGACAGCGGGCATGAATTGCAGTCCCTCACGATGGCCAGCGTCGAGCAGGCTTTCCTGCGCCCCGCGCACTTCGTCGATGCCGAGGACGACATCGTGACCGTGGTCCGCGTCTTCCAGGCTCAGCGCACCGGCAGCGTGCTCGTGCGCGACGATGCCGCCGACCCGCCGCGTCTGGGCATCTTCACCACGACGGGCCTGCAACGCGCGATCCTGCACGGAACCCCGCTAAATCGCTTGAAGGTGCGCGAACTGGCCACCTTTCCGCTCGTGACCATCGCGCACAAGGCGCCGCTGTTCGACGCGCTGGCAATGATGATCCGCCATCAGGTCCATCGGCTGGTTGCGACCGATGGCGTTCAGATCGTGGGATTGCTGGAGCAACTCGACCTGTTGAGCTTTCTGTCGAATCACTCCTACCTGATCACTCTTCAGATCGTGCAGGCGGTGAACATCGAGACGCTTGCGCGCTGCTCGCGGTCAATCACCCGGCTCATCGAGCTGCTGTGGCGCAATGGCACCCGCGTCGGCGCCATTGCACGCCTGGTGCAGGAACTGGATGCCAAGCTTTTCGAGCGCGCCTGGCAACTCATTGCGCCGCCCGGGCTGGTGGCCAACAGCTGCTTGTTCGTGATGGGCAGCGAAGGGCGCGGCGAGCAGCTTTTGAAGACCGACCAGGACAACGGCGTCGTGCTGAGGGACGGTTACGAGCCGCCGCATGACTTCGATGCCATTTGCCGGCGCTTTTCCGACGCGCTTGCGGACTTCGGCTATCCCGAATGCCCGGGCCGGATCATGGTGAGCAACCCGCAATGGCGCCAGCCGGCGGGAGAATTCGCACAGAAGGTGCGACGATGGCTGCTCAAGCCCGATGCCGAGAGTTTGATGGCGCTGGCCATCTTCATCGATGCCCGTGCGGTGTGCGGCGATGCCGCGCTGCTGGAGCAGGTGCGCGGCGAGGTGTTCCGGCTGGTGGTCGACAACGACGTGCTGTGCGCACGGTTTGCCGCGGCGATCGACGCCTTCGAGCAGCAGTCGGGCTGGTGGACGCGTCTGCTGTCCTTTGGCGAAGGAGGGGAACCGGCGCTGGACCTGAAGAAAGCGGCCATCTTTCCGCTGGTGCACGGGGTGCGCACGCTGGCATTGCAGGCACGGCTGCAATGGACGGGAACGGTCGATCGCATCGAGGCTTTGCGAACATCCGGAGCACTCGCGGACGACCTGGCCGCCGACCTGATCGACAGCCTCCATTTCCTGATGGGATTGAGGCTCGAAGCCGGCCTCGTCGCCAATGGCGGCAACGGCCGCCTGGTCCATGTCGACAAGCTGGGGAGCCTGCAACGCAATTTGCTCAAAGACGCACTGGCTGTCGTGAAGCGGTTCAAGGCGATGCTGCGGCAGCGGTACCCGTTGGACATGTTGTAGGCCAAAATTGCACGGGATTTGCGGTGGATGCCCTACTCCCAAAGTCATCCGCAGCCCCAGTGAAGAAGTGAGGCGCTTCGCATTCTCCTGGAAGGCTCCGCGACGCCATGGCGCCCTCAATGGTCTGAGGTCAGAATGACCGCGCATCGGCAACACAAAAGGAGACATGCGCTTGAAACAGATTCGGCTTTACTCCGGTTCGCCCGGCAGAGGCGCAGATTTCGCCAGCGAGGGCGAGGAGAACCAGACCCTCGCCGCCAATTCGTCACGGGCCCCGACTGGAATTGCCGCTCTCTCCGCGCGCCCGTCAGCGCGCCCTGAAAGCGCAGCGTCGCCACGCGGGTGCTTGTCACGCTGGGTTGGCCTGCCCACAGCAGGTAACGGCAATGCGCGACTCAACCAGGCAGTAGCTTGCAGCCACAGGTTCAATGCACTATTCGTGCGCCCTTGGGGACATTGCGCCGGTGCCGGTCAGCAAGGCCCCAACGAGGAGGTGCTGGAAGAAGATGAGCCGCCAGATTCTCCAATGTCCGCGCTTTCATGGTCGACTGCACTGGAAACGATCGAGGAGGATGCAGACGACCGCACCGAAGCACCGGAATCCCCGCTCGCTGCGCGCCGGTCGATCCCGAATGAACGCGTCGCCCCTCATCTCAACGACGAGTTCTTGGACGCAACCGTTCCGCAACGAAGCGACCACTCGATCCACCCGGATGACATACCCCTCGCCGGGTACCTTCTTGCACGTCAGGTGAACGGCCGACCGGTGGAGGGCGAACATCTTCAGCTTCTGCGCAACGCTCACGATTCGGTGCGCGAGGCGAGAAACCTCCTGCCGTACGGCCGCGGCAACGTCAAGGAAGATGCCATCGCGACAGACGGGCTCTCCACTTTCGCGGTCAACCAGGTCCGACAGGAGTTCGACGATCTCCCTGTAGCCGTCAGCGCATTGCTGGGAGGCGCCGGCAATTGCGAGGAATATGCGGCCTTGTCATCGCTTGCAATGGCCGCCCGCCTGCCCCCACGCGCGCAGGCGCGGACAGTCACCCGCCCATTCGTCGATCACGTTTGGTCCGAAGCGAGCATCGATGGAAACTTCAAGGACCGCAGTCACACCGTCGTCATCGACGGCTGGCGTCAAGGCCCGGCTGTATTCGCCCCGGATCACGCGCATGCCGCTTTTACATGCGGACTCCGGGGACACGTAATCGACCACTTCGAGTCTTCGGAATGTGTCACGGCGGAGCAACACGGAACCTTGCTGCAGTCGTACAAGGAATCGGCGCAGGAAACCAGCTTCAATGGCATGAACGTCGAGTTCCCCACCCGAAAGCTGGAATTGGATTCCCGGAGTTACCCGCTGAAGCTCAAATCGGGCGTCCGGACCCACTTTGCCAAACAGGCCGCTTCACGCCTGGAAAAGGAGATTCGTCCGGAGCAGGCATACGCCCGGGCGGACAAGAGCGTTTGGCGAAAGATGAAGGCAAAGGTCCGGAACACGAAAGACTGCATCGTGACTGGATCGGGTGCAATGCGTTGTCTTGGCAGACCGGAGCCATCGCACGGTGCGATTCCGGCGGCATTGCGCAGCCAAATTCAGTCGGTCGGCATTGCTCGTCAACTGGCGCCAAACATGTCACCAAGGGAACTGGCGGCGGTCGCACCCCGCATCGTCGAGGCCGCACGAACACTCGCCCTCCCCGTCCCAAGCACCGCCCGGCATCCGCTCGATATGCGAGCCGAGGTTGCGCGGCGGCCGACCGAGAGCCGAATGCGACAGCGCCGGGAACGGCAGCGAGGATGACCGCCCCCACGCTCCGTCGGTGGCCTCAAGCGTTGAAGCGCGAATGGCTGCTCTACCACCTCGGCGACGACCGCTTCCGCTTCATGTGGGATCCACCGCCGCCTGACGAATGGGTCGCCCTCGACTGTGAAACCACCGGCCTCAACGTGCATCGCGACGAAATCATCTCCGTTGGCGCCGTTCGCATTGCCGGTGACTGCATCCTAACCAGCCAGAGGCTGGAGCTGCTCGTGCGGCCGGAGCGCCGGCGCGTGTCGGCCGAAAGTGCGCGCGTGCACGGACTGCTGGAGCGCGAGGTGGTCAAGGGCATGGACCTGGACGAAGCCATGATGCAGCTGATGCGCTATATCGGCAGCCGGCCGCTCGTGGGCTACTACCTGGAGTTCGACGTGGCCATGATCGACCGCGCGATCTTCCCGCGCCTGGGCGTCGGCCTGCCGCAGCCGAAGATCGAGGTATCTGCCATGTTCTACGACTACAAGCGGCGCCAGCTTCCGCCTCACCAGCATGGCGCGCAAATCGACCTGCGGTTTGCGACGATGATGCGCGAACTCGAATTGCCGATGTTCGACGCGCACGACGCGCTCAATGATGCATTGATGGCTGCGCTTGCCTTCGTCAAGTTGCGTCACCTGCTGGCCGTAACCTGAGCCGCATCATGGCAGAGATGCCAAGCCGTCTCGGGAATCCCGGCCCAGCGGCAGGATCGACCCGCCGATCAACTGAATTGCCTCCGCTTCGTATTCTTCTGGCACGGTTCGCGAGTCCCGGAAGTTCTCTATGGTCTGACGTCAAAATGATGACGCCCGCCGGGGTTCCACTTCAACATCCGATGCGGCCGGCGGATCACGATCGCAATCTTGCACTGACGCAGGGCCGATCGGCTCGGCAAGGTCGCAGCGTGCCGTGCATCGGTTTTCGGAACAACTCATCGTAAAAGGAACGCGTCATGTCAAGCAGAAATTCCCCTCTCAGTCCCGGCGAATGGCGCCCTTTGCCGGGCACAAGCGGCAGCCCGGGAAGCACCGGCCAGAGTCCGTCAGGACAAGCAGGCACAGCTGCCGCGGCGCCCTCGGCCGCCTCGACACTGCGTCAATCCCTGGTCCCGACGGGGGGTCTGTCCCCGCGCCACGCGATGCGGCAATCGGGAGTTTCACCATCCAAACGCCCCGGCCGCGCTGGCGCAGACTCACAAGTTTCCGGCCCTGCATTGCAACCCGCCTTTGCACCACTGCCGAGTTGGCACTCGCAGGACAGCGCAAGTCGTGGTCAGAAGGCGGCAAGACGCGAAGCGTTTTGGGCCGAGGCGGCTTTGAAGTTTGTCGACATCATTTCAAGGCTGGATAAGGGGAAAGCGACGATTACGGACGCAGCTCGCGAGCTCAAGATAGACCGCAGGACCTTTTCAGATATTGTTTCAATAGAGAATCGGAGCATCAAGGAAGACCACCCTCTGGTATCCGGGCTGAACGACAACGCCAAGCATCAGCTTCGAGCTTATGTCAACCGCACGCGCGACGAGATCGACGCTTCCGGTTACAAAGACTTCAAGTCGTGGGCCGCCGCCCGCAGTCATCTCCCGCCCTCATCTGAAGGGGGTGAGCCCGATCAAAGCCACCCTACCATCGAGCAACAGAGGCAACGTTTGCTCGAACTGCTCCCCCATTTTGAGAGCGGCGAATTGTCAGCACAGGAACTTGAAAGAAAGACTGGCATTGGAAAACTTCGACAGCATTTTTCAATAGCGACGGGGAAGTTCCACGAACAGACCTCTCTGATCAGTGGGATGAACGAATCTCAGCGGAAACTTCTCAAGGACGCCTTCGATCGACTGCGCCAGGATTTTGTCAACTCGGGACAGAAATTTGCCAAGTGGACCGCCATGCGCCGGAAAGCGGCGAACCAGGACCCTGACCTGTCTCGCGTGGCGAATATGCAGCGCCTGGCGGAGCAGCGGGAGAACCTCGTGCACCTGATTCCAGACATCGTCAGTGGCAAATTGAGCGTCAACCAGGCAGGCAAAGCGGCAGGGATCCCGAAGCTCAGGAATTACTTTTCCGTAAAGAATGGAACCATTTCGAGAAGCACCGCGTTGATCAAAGGCATGGGCGAAACGCAGCGCAGATGCCTCGAAGAAGCCGTCGGTGAGCTCCATCAGGAATACGTGTCGTCCAAGATGGACTTCAGGGCGTGGACAATTCAACACCTCGAGAAATCAAGGGAAGTATTGCGCCAACCGCAGCCTTCTTCTCCTTCTTCTTCCGGAACGGAAGTACAACCGTTCATCGTGCCGGAAGGTTTCGACTTTGAGGACATCTATTCAGATTCGTCTCCGTACGGCGGCGGTGAGTCGTCCGCAGCCGCCAGCGGGGGGCAGTCGGGGTGCCCCGCGGCCGAAACCCTTCCTGGCACCGCCGACGTTACCGCTGAGAATGTGAGCCGGACTGAGTTCGACCTCATCATCGATGCCATGCAAAATCAGAGCCACTTTGCCGACATGGCTGAGCTGCAATCGTATATACCGGAAGTTCCCAAGGAGAAGATCGAGAGGCTTGTTCGGCATCGCGATCCTGGCTTTGAATTGACTCCCTTTGGAAAGGAGTGCGAGCAAAGATTTTGCGAGAACCGAGGCAGCCCTGCGGGGACATAGATCCCTGGACATAAATTCCGCCGAACACGCTCACGACGCGCTCTGTGGCGCATTGATGGTCGCGCCTGCCTTCGTCATGCTGCGGCACTCGCCGGCCGTGACCTCGCATAAGACCGGGCGCGGATCTCTGCCGCCCAGGCTCCTAGCGCCTCAGCGCACGAGAAAGCTCGATTTCAACACCCGCGCGAGCGGTGAAGATTCGGTAAACCGACTGCATCAGCACATCGTCGCACAACGGCTCGCCGTGGACGAACGCGAGATGCCCGATCACCAGGCCGTCGCGCCCGAAGATGGGCATCCCGAGATAGCCCTCCTGCCCGCGCTCGCACGCATATCGTTCGCCGAGACCACGCGGATAGAAGTACCGCTGGCCCTCACGAAAGACGTTCTCGCACGGCGTGCCTGGCAGGTCGTACTCGAAGTTGGCATCGAAGCCGTCACGGCGCCAGAACGCCAGGGTTCGCGCGCGTGTCGCGGGCAGGTCGGCGCACTCGGTGATGAATGCACAATCGACGTGCAGCGCACGCGCGAAGTGCATCACCAACGCCTGGAAAAAGGGGGCGCCGCACGCGTTCGCCGTGCCATCCGCGATCGCCTCGATGAGTCCCTCTGCCCGCTTGACCTTCGTGATGTCAGTGTCGAGGCCGAGAACCCGATGTGGAGTGCCGCTGGCCCGCCTCACGACCGTGCCTCGAGACAGCACCCAGCGATAAGCGCCGTCCGCATGCAGCAGACGGTGCGCATGCTCGTAGCGCTCGGTGGCGCCGTCGAGATGCGCCTGCAGGGCATCCACTGCGCAGTCGCGGTCTTCAGGATGCAGACGCTCGCGCCACTCGGCCAGACTCATTGAATCGCTGTCGTGCAGACCGAACATGTGCGTCCAGCGCGGAGAGACCAGCAGCCGTTGGGCAACGCAGTCCCACTCCCACATTCCGTCGTTGGCGCCGCGCAGGGTGAGCGCATGGCGCTGCTCGCTCAGGCGCAGGGCTTCCTCGGCGCTCAATGCCTGCGCGCTTGCGTGGTCGAGCGCGAGTCGATCGGCCTCGGCGTGCTGGCGCAATGCCGACACCCGCTGCATCAGCTCCTGCCATTCACCGCCCGGCACTGTGCGCACACCCGAAAATGTGCCGCATGCGAGGGCGTCGCGCACCGACTTAAGGCCGGCAGCGACCCAGCGTTCATGCGCGGCCCATTGCACGGCCAGAAGCAGCGCCGCCGCAGTCGCGAGCACGGCAGGCTTCGGCGCCCGTTGCGTGATGACGAGCCATGCTGCCAGCCCGGCAAGCGCGATCAGGCCGGGCAGCAGGAGCTTGATGCGGATCGACATGATTCCTCCTGAATGTTCCTGACGGGATCGGGTTCGACCAGCGGCAACTCGACGAGGAACACCGTCCCCACGCCCAATGTGCTTTCGACACGGATCGATCCGCCGTGCAGCTCGACGACGCGCTTGGCAATGGCAAGCCCGAGCCCCGCATGTACCGTCCGCGTCGCGCCCTCGGAACCTTCGATGCGTGCGGCCCGGAAATAGCGATCGAACACATGAGGCAGGCATTCGCTGGCAATGCCGCATCCGGTGTCACGCACGCTGACCTGCACGCTCCGCGATCTGCATCCAACGTCAAGTGACACCCGACCGCCACGCAGCGTGTGGCGCAGCGCGTTGTCGAGGAGGTTCTCCAGCGCCCGCTCGATGAACCCGATGCGACCATGAACGAGCGCCGGGCCCTCGCATACCATCGCTTCGACACGCACGCCGCCGTCCGCAGCGTGCATTGCAAACTTCTGCGCCAGGTCCTGCACCAGCTCGCTCAGCGAAAAGGTCTCCGACACATCACCCGCATCGGGACCATCGAGCTTGGCAAGCTCGAACAGATCGGCCACGAGCCGGGTGAGCCGCTCGGCATGGCGAGTGGCGACCTCCAGGCAGCTGCGCTCCTCGGGGCGGCTCATCTCACCGTGGCGCAGCAGCATGGTCTCCAGGTAGCCCTGCATCAGCGTCAGCGGCGTGCGCAGGTCATGCGAGACATTGGCCAGCAGCTGGCGGCGCTGGGCATCGTGACGCTCAAGCTCGTCGAGTTGGCTGGCAATGCGCTCGGCGAGATCGCCGAAGGCGTGCGCAAGCCGGTCGATCTCATCGCCGTCGGAGCGCGCCCAGTCCAATCGTCCGGGTTGGCGAAAGCGGCTCTCACGAAAGGCCTCCATGGCCTCCCCGAGCAGCGTGAGCCGACGCGTGAGGAGGTTGAACACCAACAGCGCCGCGAGCAATGCGAAGGCGATCGCCCCGGCCATCAGCTCTGCACCGATCTCCACCATCTGCGGCGCGGCCTGCATCCGAAGCGACAGGCCCATCAGCAGCGCGCCGATGGCGATGAACATGGCCGTCAGCATCGCGGCAAGGCGGCGGGACAGTCGCGCGTTCATCTGTCGACCGCGTTCAATGAGTTTGGCTCGCGCACCATCACCCTCGGATCACGGCACCGATAGCCCACGCCCCACACCGTCTCGATGAACTCCGGCCGGTTCGGGTCGCGCTCGATCTTTGCGCGCAGGCGATTGATGTGGGAATTGACGGTGTGCTCATAGCCGCTGTGCCCGTATCCCCAGACCTGCTCCAGCAGTTGCACGCGTGTCATCACACGCCCCGGGCTGCGGGCGAAATGAGTGAGAAGGTCGAACTCCCTGGCGGTGAGGTCGATGCGCTCGCGGCCCACGTGCACTTCGCGCCGGCCGGTGTCGATGAGCAGGTCGCCAAGTACGATGACTTCATCTCCCGCAGTTGAAGCCGCGGCATGCAGTGTCGACATGCGCCTGAGCAATGCCTTCACGCGGGCCACCAGTTCGAGCACGGAGAACGGCTTGGTCAGGTAATCGTCGGCACCCAGCTCCAGGCCCAGCACACGGTCGAGTTCGGCGGATTTGGCGGTCAGCATCAGGATCGGTACGTGGCGCCCGGCGCTGCGCAGCCGGCGACACACTTCCAGGCCGTCGATGCCGGGCAGCATCAGGTCCAGCACGATCACATCGAAGCCGTCGGTCTCGGCCGCCTTCAGCCCGCTCAGTCCGTCGGCGCAGTGATGCACGCGACAGCCGATGGTGGCCAGATGCAGCTCTACCAGGCGGGCGATCTCGTGGTGGTCTTCGATCAGCAACAGCTTGCGGTCCATGCTGAACAGCATAGGCAGCAGCAGCTCGCACACCAATGCGTGCCGCCGCGCAAGCGACTGCGGCCACTACGGATCGCCGTGATGAAAACGTGAACTCGCGGCGATCGGCTCGTGAAGTGCGACGACGAAAGTTTTGGCCATGCACTGCGACGAACCGCGTGCAGGCCTCGATCCCGCAACCCGACCGTTCACTTCACAAAGGAGATTTGAATGCAAGCCAAGACCCGCCTCATCGCCGCCGCCATGCTCTCGATCGCAGCCGCTGCCAGCGTGGCCGGCGAATGCCCCGCCGACAAGCGCGTGCCGGACGGCCAGGGTCAGAAGATGGGGCCGACGATGCCACAAGGCGTGACCGATGTGGTCCGCGCCTCGACCGACGTGTCGAAGGAGCCCGCGAAGATCGGCGGACGCTTGTTCCGCCTGCGACAGCTCGAGATGCAACCCGGCGGCATCGTGCCCTGGCACAGCCACAACGACCGGCCCGCGATGATCTACATCGTCTCCGGAGAAGTGGTCGAGTACGCGAGCAGCTGCGCCGTGCCGATCGTGCATCGCACAGGCGATGTGGCACCGGAGAAGAACGGCACGTCGCACTGGTGGAAGAACACCGGCAGCGAGAAGGCGGTGCTCATCTCGGTGGACCTGTTCCCGACGGCGATGAAGATGGACGAGCACGAGATGTGATCTGCAGCGGTGACCGTTCTGTCGCCCTGCGCTCGCGGCATCACGAATTCGACTCCGCAATTCGAGATCGCACGCCCTCGAATTGATCACGACGAGCAACAGGAAAAGTTTGTCAGGCCCTGTCAGGAATCGACGACCCGCACGACTCACACGGCAACGGGCTTTTGATCAACCGTCAGGCATTCCCAATCCCTTCCCCCAACCCCTCCAACTGCAAAGGAGATTTCATCATGGCCACCAATTCCAACACCCTTGCCCGCGGCGCCCTTGCCGGTCTCGTGCTGCTCGGCCTTGCCGGCGCTCAACAAAACGCCGTCGCCGCAAAGGGTGACACCGAGAAATGCGCCGGCATCGCCAGGGCCGGCCAGAACGATTGCGGCACGAGCAAGAGTGCGTGCGCTGGCACGGTCAAGGCCGATCGCGATGCGGAAGCATGGGTCTTCGTCCCGAAAGGCACCTGCGCCAAGATCGCCGGCGGCACGGTGACCGACAAGCCCGAGAACAAGCACGGCGGCGCCGCGGCGCTGCAGGCCGCGCAGAAGAAGGGCTGATCGCAAGCAAATCGATTGACGATGAAGGAGCCCACCGTGCAAAGCACCACCACCCCTGTCCCTTCTGTGATGCCGGTGGGTTCCACCGGCTCGCGCTCCAGAGCAATTGCCTTCGCCCGCGCCGCCATCGCAATGCTGGACCGGCTGTCACCGGCAGTGGACCTGCTCGTGCGCATCTTCGTGGCCATGGTCTTCTTCAAGGCCGGGCTGACGAAGATCGCGAGCTGGGACACGACCGTCCTGTTGTTTGAGAACGAGTACATGGTCCCGTTGCTGCCGCCGGGGCTGGCTGCGGTCATGGCCACGGGCGCGGAACTCGGCTTCCCGCTGCTGCTGGTGCTGGGACTGGGCGGGCGCTTCGCGGCGGCGGGGTTGTTCGTGCTCAACATCGTCGCGGTGATCTCGTATCCCGAGCTCAGCGAGGTCGGCCTCAAGGACCACCAGTACTGGGGCCTTTTGCTGCTGGTCACGCTGATGCACGGCCCGGGCTCGCTCTCGCTGGACCATCTCATCGCGCGCCGATTCAAGCAAGCCGGTGAAAGCCGGTAAGCCGAAAGGAACGGCCGTGAACAACATCGTCATCGTCGGTGGCGGCTTTGCCGGCACCACGCTCGCCCGCTCGCTCGAGCGCCAATTGCCCGAGGGCCATCGCGTCGTGCTGGTCAGCGAGGAGAGCTACACCACCTTCAATCCGATGCTGGCCGAAGTGGTCGGCGCCGCGGTCTTCCCCGAGCAGGTGGTGGCGCCGATCCGCCAGATGCTCGATGCACGTCGCAGCCAGTTCGTGATGGGCCGCGCGACGCGCGTGGACTTCGAGCGCCGCACGGTGCATGCGCGTACGTTGGCCGGCGAACAGGAGATCGCCTTCGACCACCTCGTGCTGGCGTTCGGCACGCGCGCCAACATCGAGCTGGTGCCGGGCATGAAGGAGCATGCGCTGCCGCTGAAGCTCGTGGGAGACGCGATGCACATCCGCAACCGGGTGCTGCAGCGCGTGGCACGCATCGAGCTGGAGAGCGATCCGGTCGAGCGGATGCGCCTGGGTCACTTCATCGTGATCGGTGGTGGCTTCTCAGGCGTCGAGGTCGCGGGCGGACTGGCGGACTTCCTGCACAGCGCACTGCGCTATTACCCGCGCGTTCAGCCCCATGAGCTGAAGGTCACGGTTCTGCAGGACGCTGACCGCCTGTTGCTCGAACTGCCCGAAAGCTTGGGCATGTCCGCACAACGCTCGCTGATGTCGCGCGGCGTCGACGTTCGGTTGAAGTCGCGAGCAGCGGAGGTATCGGCCGATGGCGTCATGCTGGATGACGGCCAGCCGCTTGCAGGCGCAACCGTGATTTCCACCATCGGCACGCGGCCCAATCCCTTCGTGGCGCAATTGGACGTGCCCCAGCAGCGCGGACGCATCGAGACGGAAGCCGACTTATCGGTGCGCGACCACTACGGTGTGTGGGCGATCGGCGACTGCGCGCTGGTGCCAAATGGCGAGACCATGCAATTCGCACCGCCGACCGCGCAATTCGCTGTCGCGGAGGCGAAGGCATTGGCGCGCAACATCGTCGCGGCCGTCAAAGGACAGGCCACGGCACCGTTCAGCCATCGCTCCAAGGGAATGATGGCCACGACCGGCCATTTGAAAGGCGTGGCGCAAATTGGCAGTGTGAAGCTCTCGGGCCTGCCCGCATGGATGCTGTGGCGCGCGTACTACCTGCTGCAGATGCCCACGCTCGGCCGCAAGCTGCGCATCTGGGTCGAGTGGACCTGGTCCATGTTCTTCGCGGCCGACATCACCCACCTGCGATTCACGCGCACGGCCGATGCCGACGCACCCACCCCCTGACCTTGCGACCCTTCGATTGGAGAGATTCAAATGCTCAGCAACAAGTCCGCCATCGTCACCGGTTCCACCAGCGGCATCGGCCTCGGCATCGCTCGCGCCTTCGCGGCGCAGGGCTGCGACGTGATGCTCAACGGCTTCGGCAACGCCGACGAAATCGAGTTCATGCGCCGCCAGATGCAGCAGGAGTTCAACGTCAACGTGCGCTACCACCCGGCCGACATGAGCAGGCCGCAGCAGATCCGCGCGATGTGCGAGGACGCCATCGAGGCCTTCGGCAAGGTCGACATCGTCGTCAACAACGCCGGCATCCAGCATGTGTCGCCCGTCGAGGTGTTTCCCGACGAGAAGTGGGATGCGATTCTGGCGATCAATTTGTCGTCGGCGTTCCATCTCATCAAGGCCGTCGTGCCGCAGATGAAGTCGCGACGGTTTGGGCGGATCATCAATGTCGCTTCGGCGCATGGACTCACCGCATCGCCCTTCAAGAGTGCGTATGTGGCGGCCAAGCATGGGATGGTGGGCTTGACGAAGACGGTGGCGATCGAGTTGGCCGAGCACGGCATCACCGCCAACACCATCTGCCCTGGTTATGTGAAGACACCACTGGTGGACAAGCAGATCACCGACCAGGCGAAGGCGCATGGCATCCCGCCCGAGCAGGTGGTGCGTGATGTGATGCTGGTGCATCAGGCGCGCAAGGAGTTCGTGAAGGTCGATGAACTGGCGGCGCTCGCAGTGTTTCTTGCGTCGGATGCCGCGGCCTCGATGACGGCCACGGCGATCGCCATGGACGGGGGGTGGACGCAGCATTGATTGATGCAGCCGCTCCCTCTCCCGCTTGCGCGAGAGGGAGTGAAGTGAACGCAAAGGATCCACCATGGACATGCCCGTCAAACCCCGCCCGGCCCGCGCGCAATCGACATCATCCGCCGTCAAGCCTGTGAATCTTGCCCTTCAAGGCGGTGGCGCCCATGGCGCGTTTGCCTGGGGCGTGCTCGACCGCATCATCGAAGACGGCCGCATCGCCTTCGAAGGCATCAGCGCCACCAGCGCCGGCGCGATGAACGCGGCCGTGCTTGCGTATGGATGGACGAAGGGCGGGCCCGACGGTGCCCGCAAGGCATTGCGCGACTTCTGGCGTGCCGTTTCCGCCGCCGGCTCCCTCTACAGCCCGTACAAGCCGCTGCCCTGGAGCGCATTCACGGCCGACTATTCACTCGACAACTCGCCGGCTTATCTCCTCATGGAGATGGCGACGCGGATGTTCTCTCCCTACCAGATCAACCCCTTCAACTTCAACCCGTTGCGCGAGGTGCTCGAGCGCCACGTCGACTTCGCCGCGCTGAACCGGCATTCGGCGATCAAGCTCTTTCTCGCCGCGACCAATGTCGAGACTTGCAAAGTACGCATCTTCAAATGCTCGGACGTGACCGCCGACGCCGTACTCGCCTCGGCCTGCCTGCCGTTCATGTTCCAGGCGGTGGAGATCGACGGCGAGTATTACTGGGATGGTGGTTATGTGGGCAACCCCGCCATCTTCCCGCTGATTTACGACTGCCAGTCGCGCGATGTGGTGATCGTGCATTTGAACCCCATCGTGCGCTCCGGCTGCCCGCGCACCGCCCACGAGATTCTCAACCGGCTCAATGAGGTGAGCTTCAATTCGTCGCTGATGCGCGAGATGCGGGCGATCGCCTTCGTGACCTCTCTGATCGAGCGCGGCAAACTTGAGCCGGGCGAAGCCAAGCAGATGCTGATTCATTCCATTCGTGCCGATGAGGAAATGACGCATTACGGCGTATCGAGTAAGCTCAATTGCGACTGGGGTTTTCTTTCGCACCTGTTCGAGAAGGGCCGCGCACATGCGCACCGCTGGCTTGCAGCGAACTTCGATGCCATCGGCAACAGCTCCAGCGTCGACATACGGGGAGAGTTCCTGTGAGCGCTCAGGTCAACCTCATGCTCACAAGCCTTGCCTTCCTCGGTGCCTTCCTCGCCGTCGGTTTCATGGGCTACGCCATTCAGCGTGGTGGCACATGCACGGTGGCCGCGGTCGACGAGATCGTCACGCGGCACCGGGCAACACGCCTGGCCGGCATGGTGGAAGCTTCACTTTGGGTGGCGGGCGGCATCGCCCTGCTCCACGGCCTCGGCCGTCTGCCCATCATGCCCATGCCCTACGCCGTCACGTCGTACACCATCCTCGGGGGCGCGTTGCTCGGCTTGGGCGCATGGGTCAGCGGTGCCTGCGTGTTCGGCGCGATCGCGCGCTTCGGCTCGGGCGAGTGGGCCTATGTGGCGACGCCTCTGGGCTACTTTGCCGGCTGCACGACCATTGGCCTCTTCGCAATGCCTGCGGCCATGCGACTGCACACGGTGTCGCCCGTCCTGCGTTTCCCGCTCGCTGTCGCGCTGCTGTTCGCCGCCTTCGCGCTCTGGCGCGTGCTGCCCGCGCTCCGACGTCCGCGAACGATTGCAGCCCGCGTGTGGGCGCCCCATGCAGCGACCAGCGTGATCGGCGTGACCTTTCTCGTCGCGCTGCTGCTGGCCGGTGGCACCTGGGCCTATACCGATGTGCTTGCCGATCTGGCCCGCGGGATGCCACGCGGCGTGGGAACGCGGTCCTTGCTGCTGCTCGCGTTGTTCGGCGGAGCGCTCGCGGGTGGATGGACGGCGGGCCGGCTCAAGCCCGCGCGTCCGCGCGCGTCGCACGTCCTGCGCTGTTTCGCAGGCGGCGTACTGATGGCCTGGGGCAGCCTGCTGATCCCGGGTGCCAACGATGGCCTGATCCTCATCGGCATGCCGATGCTCTGGCCCTACGCATGGCTGGCGTTCGCGAGCATGTGCGTCGCCATCGCCGGGGCGATGCTGGCCAGGCGCGCGTTGCCCCAGGTCACATTGAGAAGGAGCACGCCATGAAGCAGGCAATGGGCAACGCCGCAGTGCTCGGCACCGCACTGATGATCGCGCTTGGTGCCGTGCACCGCTACACCCATCTCCTGCCCGGCACGGAGAAGCCCTTCGCGCTTCAGCGCGAGCGCTGCTACGGCATCGCGCGCGCCGGCCACAACGACTGCGGAACCTCGCAGCACTCGTGCGCCGGACAGGCACGGCGCGAAGCGTCTGACGAGGAATGGCTCAGCCTTCCGGCTGGCACCTGTGAGCGGATTGCTGGCGGCCGTGTGAGGGGGCCAGCATGAATGCACGTCAACTGTCGGCACTTCCGGGTCCGGCGCCTCGGTGGATCGAAGGGCTTCGCAGATGGCTGCTTCCCGGCGCGCCCCGAACGGCATCGAAAAGGATGCTTCCCATGCGCGTGCAGCGCGAACTTCAACGCGAGCAGTTCCGCGGCGAGGTGCTCGTGACGCTGGTGCAATTGCTGCTCGCCGCGCTGCTGGCCGCCCTGTATGCCTCGACACCCGAGGGCTTTGCGCCCGATGCGCCGGTCGAGGCCGCGCCGCTGGGGCTCACCTTCTTTGCGCTGCTTGCGCTGCTGCGCTTGTATGCGGCGTGGACCGGCCAGCTCACGCAGCGCTTGCTGGCGGTCGGCGTGGTCGCCGAGATGGCGGTCCTGCTGTTCACGGTCTGGGCCTACCACCTGCAGTACGAGCAGCCGCCGCAGTTCTCACTGAAGAGCCCGGAGTTCGTCTTCATCTTCGCGTTGATGGCATTGCGCGCGCTTCGCTTCGAACCGCTGTGGGTGCTCTTGTCGGGCGCGACGGCGGCCGTGGGTTGGGGAGTGCTGGTGATGTTGTCGGTGCATCAGGCGCGGGGCAATCCTGTCACCTGGGACTACGTCACTTCCGTTCGGTCGATCCAGATCCACTTCGGTGCCGAATTCGGGAAGGTCCTTGCGGTGCTCGTCGTCATGGCCACGCTGGCATTGGCCTTGGCTCGCGCGCGGCGGCTGCTCGAAAGTGCGGTCTCGCAGCAGCGGGCGGTGGCGGACTTGTCGCTGTTCTTCGACGACTCGGTGGCGCGTCGCATCACGGGTTCCGAGGCCGATGTCATGCCGGGACAAGGCGAGTTGCGCGAAGCGGCGATCCTGTTCCTCGACATGCGTGGCTTCACCGAAGCGTCAATGCGGTTGGAGCCCACCGAACTCATCGCACTGCTCGGCGAGTATCAACGGCTGGCGGTGCCGATCGTGAAGCGGCATGGGGGCAACATCGACAAGTTC
>DASTGE010000107.1:0-6056 GCA_035719405.1 Burkholderiaceae bacterium | reverse complement strand
ACAAGGGCCCTTTCCTTCATGGTGCCCGCATGTCCTCCGCGTGGCGTTTCTCGAATTCCCAGACGTCCTCGAAGCCCATCAGGCGCGTGAGCGCGCCGAAGTCCTCGAGCTCCACCGGCGCGCCCTTCGACGAGCCGTGCTCGCGAATATGCGCGTACATGCCATGCATCGCCTTCACCGCCGCGAGCAACGCGCTCACGGGGAAGATGGCGATGCGGTAGCCCAGCGCTTCGAGCTCGTCGCGCGACAGCACGGGTGTGCGTCCCTTCTCGACCATGTTCGCCACGAGCGGCACGTCGAAGCGCTCGCAGATCGTGCGCATCTCCTCCACGGATTCCGGCGACTCGACGAAGAGGATATCGGCACCGGCGCGCGCATAAGCCTCGGCACGGCGCAGCGCCTCGTCGAGGCCGAGGGCCGTGCGCGCATCGGTGCGCGCGATGATGAGGAAGTCGCGGCTCGCGCGCGCCTCGACCGCGACGCGCAGCTTGCGCACCATGTCTTCCGTCGCGATCACGCGGCGCCCGGGCGTGTGGCCGCACTTCTTTGGGAATTCCTGGTCCTCGAGTTGGATCGCCGAAGCCCCCGCCTCCTCGTAGCCGCGCACCGTGTGGCGCACGTTGAGCAGGCCGCCGTAGCCCGTGTCGCCGTCGGCGATGAGCGGCGCTTGCGCCATCGAGGCCATCTGCTTCACGCGCCCGACCATGTCGCTGTAGGTCGCGAGTCCCGCGTCGGGAAGCCCCAGGTGCGAGGCGACGGTGCCGAAGCCCGTCATGTAGAGCGCCTCGAATCCGAACGTCGCGGCGAGGCGCACGGACACCATGTCGTGGACGCCGGGCGCGACGAGGAGCCGGCGCTGCTGCAATCGTTGTCTGAGGGCGGGATCGGCCATGGCTCGCAGCATGGCGCACCTCGCGCGCCGCGGCAAACGGTCGCGGGTCCGCGGAAAAACCGTTATAATTCCTGTTCTTCGCGCCCGTAGCTCAGTTGGATAGAGTACCTGGCTACGAACCAGGGGGTCGTGGGTTCAAATCCTGCCGGGCGCGCCAAAATACCAAGCCCTTGTCGAGAGACAGGGGCTTTTTCATGTGCGCCCAGCATGGGCGCGATCTTGGGGGTGCAAGTCCCTCTGCAAGCTGGCCACAGCGAGCAAAGCGAAGCGCAACTGCGGAAGGGCGACCGACCGTGGGAAGGAAGCGTGGAGCGAAACTGCGAGCCGATGAACAAGAACCGGATATGAGGCGGTGCCGATCAGGGCGAGCAAGCATGATATTGCGAAGCTCTCGTGGCCAAGGATCAGGCGGCGTAAATCCGGCGGCTGTGCGGGGAAGGATCGCGTTCTTACCTGGGGAGATCTCGCCTTGTGCCTGAAAGGGCGGCGGTGAAGAGCCGGAGCGAGAAGTCAGCAGAGGCCGTAGTAGCCGTGAGGCGAAGGGCCGAACGAGAAGGACGGCAACGCGACGTGTCGCTTGGCAGCGCATGGCATCAGAGGCCCGGCAAGGCGGGGAGTGCGGAGCGAGGTCGAGGTGAAGCCTCGGGCAAGACTGCACGAGATGAAGCGCGGCTGGCGCGGCACGATCAAACGAACCGGGGAACACAGCACCTGCTCCTGCAGGCTCTGGAGCGAGCCAACATGGCGGCGGCGTGGAAACGCGTCAAGGCCAATGGGGGCAGCGCCGGAGTCGACGGACGCACGGTGCAACAGACGGGAAGCGATCTGGTGACCGAATGGGCCGACATTCGGCAGGCGTTGCTCGATGGCAGCTACCGGCCGTGGCCGGTGCGCCGCGTGGCGATTGCCAAGCCGAACGGAGGCGCGCGGGAGCTGGGCATTCCGACGGTGGTGGACCGGCTGATCCAGCAGGCCCTCCTGCAAGTGCTGCAACCGATCATCGATCCCACGTTCAGCGAGCACAGTCACGGCTTCCGGCCGGGGCGAAGCGCGCACGGGGCGGTGCTCGAAGCGCAGCGCTACGTGGAGCAGGGCTACCGGTTCGTGGTGGACGTGGACCTCGAGAAGTTCTTCGACCGCGTCAATCACGACATCCTGATGGATCGGCTCGCCAAGCGCATCGCCGACAAGGCGGTGCTACGGCTGATCCGGCGTTATCTGGAGGCCGGCATTCTCGCGCACGGTGTGGTCGTGGAGCGCACGCAGGGCACGCCGCAAGGTGGGCCGCTCTCGCCGCTGCTGGCCAACGTGTTGCTCGATGAGGTAGACCGCGAGTTGGAGCGCAGGGGACACAAGTTCGTCCGCTACGCCGACGATAGCAACGTCTATGTCAGGAGCGAGAGGGCCGGGCGACGGGTGATGGCGGCCCTGCAGCGCTGCTATCGCCAACTTCACCTGCGGATCAACGCGGCGAAGAGCGCGGTGGCGAGCGTGTGGGGACGCAAGTTCCTGGGTTACTGCTTCTGGGCCGCGCCGAAAGGCGAGGTTCGGCGGGCGGTTGCCAAGGAAGCGTTGCAGCGATATCGGCAACGCATTCGCCAGATCACGCAGCGACAGACGGGGCGCAGCATGAGGCGAATCGCCGAGGAACTGCAGGCCTATGTGCCGGGCTGGAAGGCGTACTTCCGTCTGGCGCAGACGCCAAGGGTCTGGCGCGAGCTCGACGAATGGTTGCGTCACCGGCTGCGGGCGGTGCAGCTGAAGCACTGGCGGCACAGCTCGACCGCTCAGGCGGCGCTGCTGGCCCTCGGCGCCTCCGCCGACACTGCACGGCAAGTGGCCGTCAACCTGCATCGGTGGTGGCACAACAGTGCCATCGCGGTGAATCGGGTCCTGCCCATCGCTCACTTCGATCGCCTCGGCGTGCCCCGCCTGTGTTGACCTCAACGACTCGAACCGCCCGGTGCGGACCCGCATGCCGGGTGGTGTGGGAGGGGTCCGATCAGCGATGATCGGCCCCTATCCCGATTTGGCCGCTGTGGGGATTTCTGCGAACGCGGCGGAGGTCACGCTCGCCCAGTACGCGTGTAAACGGTCTCTCGCTAGGCGGGAAGTGTTACCCATGTGTCCGGTACGTTCTGTTACCTATGTGTCGGGTCGCTCAAAACACCTAGGGTCGGCTTCCGCTGGCCCTTTTTTGTTCCCGCTAGACTTTTGCAAGACTCTGCCGGCCGATAGCCCCCGGCCGACTCGGCGTGGCCGACAAATGCCTCGAAAAACACATGGGTTTAAGCTCGCCCGCCTGAATCCGCTCGCACTCTGCCACTAGCGCCTTTGCGTTCATGTCTATTGCCGCGGCCAGGTCCAAGATCGTCTCAAGGCGCACGCCGTGCATCGCATTCTCGATCCGCGCTACCGAGAGCGGGCCGTCGTGTGAACGGGCTCGGTCTCGTGCCGCAAGCGGCAGACTCGGAAGGCTGGCGCCTGCCACAACTTCCGAGCATACTTCCTAGTGTGGACCTCCTCGACGCACTGCGCCGCCCCGAAGGTAAGACCCTCGAGTTCAAGCGCGACCTGTCGTCGCCTGAGGGACTGCTGCGCACGGTTGTCGCCTTTGCCAATACTTCCGGCGGCGTTGTTCTCATTGGGGTAGAGGACGGCACTCGGCACGTCCGCGGGGTTGCGGACCCGTTCGCTCTGGAAGAGCGGATCGCCAGCCTGATCACCGACTCCATCGCCCCGCGCCTGTTGCCGGATCTCGAGATCCTTGCCTGGCGCAAGACCCACGTCGTCGCAGTCCAAGTCCATCCAAGCCCTGCGCGTCCGCACCATGTCGCCAAGGCTGGCCCTCAGGCGGGGACGTACGTGCGAGTGGGCTCGACGAACCGGCGGGCCGATGATGCGCTCATCGCCGAGATGCAGCGCTTCGCGCGGGGCGAGGCGTTCGACGAACGCCCGATGCCAAGCCTCAACTCGGAAGCGATCGACTTCCGAGCGGCTTCCGAGTTCTTTGCGGGGGTCCGGCGATTGGGGAAGAAGGACCTGGACACTCTTCACCTCGTGACCGAACACCAAGGCCGCCATGTGCCAACGACTGGAGGCATTCTGCTGTTCGGACCGGATCGGCTTAGACACTTTCCGGATGCCTGGATCCAGGTCGGTCGATTCGGCGGCACTGATCGCGCAAGGATCGCCGATCACGCCGAATTGAAAGGCTCACTGCTGGAAGCCATCGAAAAGGCCATCGCCTTCGTGGAAAAGCATTCGACCCGAGGTGTTCGCATCGGGCGACTTCGCCGCAGCGACCACTGGTCACTGCCGCCTGTAGCCGTGCGCGAGGCCGTCATCAACGCGGTGGCGCACACCGACTATTCGCAGGCCGGTGCACCGATCCGCATCGCGCTCTTCGACGACCGACTAGAGGTCGAGAATCCCGGCCTGCTGCCCTTCGGCCTCACGGTCGCCGATCTCCCACTGGGCGTCTCCAAGCTGCGTAACCGGGTCATCGGCCGGGTATTGCACGAGCTGGGCCTGGTGGAGCAGTGGGGCAGCGGTGTCCAGCGCATGATTGCGGCGTGCCGCGATGCCGGGCTCGCGGCTCCGGTGCTTGAGGAAATCGGCATTCGCTTCCGCGTGACCCTGCGCACGGCCCAGGTGCAGGCGGTCACGCTCAACGAAACCGACCGGGCTATCGTGGCC
Organism: Burkholderiaceae bacterium; assembly: GCA_035719405.1. Taxonomy (GTDB): domain Bacteria; phylum Pseudomonadota; class Gammaproteobacteria; order Burkholderiales; family Burkholderiaceae_C; genus CAMLIZ01. The sequence continues at coordinate 1,465 of DASTGE010000107.1, read as the reverse complement.
TTGGTCCGGGCACCCGAAGGACTCGCGACGCGCCAGATCGCCGACAAGATCGGGCTCACGTCACGCGCCACACGCACACGCCTGGCCGCCCTTGTTGCCCTTGGGCTGGTGCGTGAGATCGGCACCGGCCCGCAGGATCCAAAACGCCGCTATTTCTCGACGGAAGTACCGTCTCCGCATGCCTGATCACAACTACTTCTCCAACCTGATCTGGCAGATCGCTGACCTGCTCCGTGGGCCCTATCGCCCGCCGCAGTACGAGCGCCTCATGCTGCCCGTGACCGTTCTGCGTCGCTTCGACTGTGTGCTGCTTCCCTTGCCGCCCGGGATGTCGCCCTTATCTTCTCGATTTCGCCGGAACGGATCAATTCGCGGCGTTCCTCCAGCCCCCGGTGCAGCTCCACCAGGATGCGCGCCGCGCACTCTTCCCTCCGGATCGCGGCCCAGTACGCGGCCACGTTGGCGTTCGCGGCGATCGGGTCGGCGACACCCGAGCCGGGCAGCACGGCGTCCATAAAGAAGAGCGCCGGCACGAGCGCGCAGTCGGCCAGGGTGACGCGGCCCAGGCATGCGAAGCCGTCGCGGCCGATCATCCGGTCCAGCGCCTTTGTGTTGCTCGCCAACTGGCCGCCCAGCAGCCTAACGATGCCTTCGTTGCCGGTGGTGACTGGGGTCTGGGTGGCGAGGACGCGGGTCTGAACCGCGAGCATGAACGTGTTGTTCAGCAGGTAAATGTCGCCGATGCGGGCCAGGGTGCGGATGTGGGCGTTCTCGCGGGACGTCGCGCCCAGCAGGGAGGGCTCGGGATAGATCTCCTCGAGATACTCCGCGATCACGGCCGACTCCGGTATCGCCTCGCCGTCGTCGATCTCCAGCAACGGTAGGCGGCCGATCGGATGGTCCTTGTAGAACTTCGGCGTGCCGTAAGTCGGCGGCTGCTCGATCGTGATGTCGGTCAGACGCTTGGCGTAAATCTGCATTCGTACTCGCGCCGAGTACGGACTGAGATCCCAGGAATAGAGCTTCATCGTCATTTCAGGATCAGTTCACGAATCAATTCACCGCCCAGGAGTTTTCTGTATTCGTTCCGGTCCACCCTGGCCTTGTTCTGGACCTCGGTGCTGCCGATCACTTTCCTGGCCACCGCCTCCAGTTCGACGCCTTTATCCAGGGCAGCCATGTTCTTGTAAGTGATCATGCGAAATATGTTGGGCTGATCCGCTGATTTCGGAATGGCGGTGAAAATCTTGTAATCGATGATCAGCCCGGCTTTCTTCGTGGCTTCCATGGTTGGCTTCCACGTTGAATTCAGCCAATCGACGTACTCCTCGAATCTCCCATACTCGACTCGTATGTAGGCCACGTCGGTGACCGGGCCCTCCGTGTATTGGCGCTCATCCTTGATCATTTTCTTCTCACCTGTCGCGATTTCCGTGCATTCTGATGGCCGGCTGACAATTCTCCA
>DASTGE010000106.1:0-6450 GCA_035719405.1 Burkholderiaceae bacterium | reverse complement strand
GTCGCCGGAGCAGCTCGATGGCGGTTCGCTCGACTCGCGTGCGGATATCTATTCGCTCGCCGCGGTGCTGTATCACCTCATCGCGGGTCGTCCGCCCTTCGATGCCCCGATGCAGACCGCACTGATGCACCAGATTTACAGCGCGGCACCGCCGTCCCTGCTGAAGCTTCGCGACGGCGTGCCGCCCGCCCTCGATGCGGTCATCCAGCGGGCGCTGGTCAAGCAGCCGTTCGAGCGGCATGGCTCCTGGGACGAGTTCGCGCAGGAACTGTCTGCGCTGGTGGCCAATCGCGAAGTGCCGCGTGCGGGCTTGCAGAGCGTACTCGACTCCGAGCGCTTCAATCTGCTGCGGACGCTCGATTTCTTCTCGGGCTTCGGAGATGTGGAGCTGTGGGAGGTGGTGCATCGGGCGAAGTGGCAGCGCTTCAAGTTCGGCCATGCGCTCTTCAAGCGCGGCCAGGAGGGCAACACCTTTCACATCATCGCTCAGGGCGAGGTGGAGGTGTTCCGCGACGGTCATAAGGTGGCGCAGCTGGGCGCCGGCACATCGGTGGGCGAGATGGCCTACCTTGCGCCCAGCGCCGAGTTGCGCAGACACTCTACGGACGTGCTCGTGTCACGCCCATGCACGACGATCTCCTTCACGCCGGAGACCTTGATGCAACTGAGTGCCGGCACCCGCCACCTGTTCGACGCCGCGTTCATCCGAGTCCTCGTGCGGCGCCTTCATGCTGCCCACGAGGCGCTCGCGCATCCGAGACGCATTCTTTAAACGCGTCGCTGTCCACCTGACTGCCGTCCCCCGCGTTCATGGCTTGCCGCGCCATAAACCCCCTGGTCCAATGCGCGCCGGCAATTCGCCGATCCACTCATTGAACCGGAAGGAGGAGTTTCATGAAGACCCATATCGCCATCGCGCTAATCGCGCTCGCCGGCATCACCCACGCTGCCCATGCGGCCGACGCGGCCAAGGAGCCCACCAAGCAGCAGAGCAAGATGGGAATGTGCAACAAGGAAGCGGGCGACAAGAAGGGCGACGAGCGCAAGGCGTTCATGAAGGAATGCCTGTCCACCAAGAAGGAAGCCAAGGCCGATGCGAAGACAGATGCTAAGGTCGCCGAAGCGAAAGCCGACGGCAAGTCTGCCCAGCAGGAGAAAATGAAAGCCTGCAACGTCGAGGCCAAGGGCAAGAAGGGGGACGAGCGCAAGGCATTCATGAAGGAATGCCTGAGCAAGTGACCCAAAAGGGGCCTCGTCCTTATCGCCGGATCTGACGGCGTCAGCGTGTCCCGACGCCCCGGGCGAGAAGCGTGGCCGCCAGCGGCACCAGTACCAGCAGGTGCGCCTCGATCATCACCCAGCGGCGTGCCTGCTTCACCTCTGCGGCAGACGGCAGTGACCCACTTGCATCCAGCTCGCGCCTCCAGCGGATGAACAGGCGCCTCGGTTTGACAGACATCAGGCCGATTGCGACGAACAGGCCAAGCTTCAGGTACAGGAGGGGCTGCTGCCAGTACCAGCCCATACCTTTAACGCCCAGCCAGGTCCGCGCCAGGCCGGTCAGCAGCACCGCAACGGCACCGGCCAGATAGAGCAAGTCCACCCGAGGCAGTCGACGCACGACCGCGGGATTCATCCATTCGCTGCGGCACAGCGCCGCTTCGCTCGTGAGGAACACGACCAGCGACAGGATGGCGGCCAGATGGGCGTAAGCGAGCAGGGCTTCGGTGAGCATGGGGCGCGATTGTGCTCAAGACTGTGCGGCGTGCACAACCGCGCCGGACGGCTCCGCCCCTTGCCAGTAGCGCGGATCCCCATAGGTGTGCTTGAGGAAGTCGATCCACAGCCTGACGCGCAGCGGCAGGTGCTTGACATGAGGGAACACGGCGTAGATCCCGTTCGGCGGCGCGGCGAACTCGTCGAGCACGCTCACCAGTTCGCCCCGCGCGATTTCCTGCTCGACTTCCCAGGTGCTTCGCCAAGCGATGCCGAGCCCCGCCACGCACCAGTCGTGCAGGACCTGACCGTCGCTGCAATCCACGCGTCCCTGAAGGCGCAGGTGGACGATCTCTTCACCGATCCTGAACGCCCAGCCGCGCGTCTGGCTTGCTTCGGAACTCAGCGCGAGGCACTCGTGGCGTGCCAGTTCCGAGGGATGCTGAGGCACCCCGGCACGCTTCAAGTACGAGGGTGCTGCCACGCACTGCCGACGGTTGTCCGCCAGCCGGACGCTGATCAGGCCCGAATCGGGCAGGTCGCTTACGCGGACGGCACAGTCGTAGCCCTCATTGACGATGTCGACCACCCGTTCGCTGAGGTTGAGCGACACATGAACCTCAGGATGTTGCGCGAGGAATTTCGGCACCAGCGGCGCGACGTGACGCCGGCCGAAGCCCGCAGGTGCAGTGATGCGCAAATACCCTGTGGCCTTGACTCCACCGGCGCTGACGCTCGCTTCGGCGCTTGCCAGCTCCGAGAGCAAGCGGACGCAGTCTTCGAGGAAGGCACTGCCCTCATGGGTGAGGCTGATCCGGCGCGTCGTTCGCACCAGCAGCTTGACCCCCAGGCGCGCTTCGAGGGCGTCGATTCGACGTCCGATCACCGCGGGCGCCACGCCCTCGGCGTTCGCGGCCGCGGTGAGGCTGCCGCGGTGAGCGACAGCGACGAAGGACTCGATCTGCTTCAAGCGGTCCATCCCAGTGGATTATGGGCTGGCGGGCGCCTCGGCTTTGCGCGAGAGTCACGAATCTTGCGATTCGGAGGCGATCAATCGTCCGCTGGCGCTGGAATAGAGTTCGGGGATGACTTTTGCCCCGTCGGTTTCCGTCCTTGTCCCGAACGCCGTCTAGCCGACGTCCTCGATTTCCCTCGCAAGCACCTTCTGGAGAACCGCATGACCCAAACCCTGCCCGCCGGCGTGGAGATCAACGCTCCCATCCTCCCCGGCTTTGATACGGTGCTCACGTCCGAGGCCCTCGCCTTCGTTGCCAAGTTGCATCGCGCCTTCCAGGCGAGGCGCGGCGAACTGCTCGCGATGCGCGTCGAGCGCGCCCGAAGGCTGGATTCTGGCGAGCGACCGGATTTCCTCAACGAAACCCGCCACGTCCGGGAAGGCAATTGGAAGATCGCGCCGATTCCGCCTGCGCTGCATTGCCGCCGCGTCGAGATCACCGGCCCGGTCGACGCCAAGATGATCATCAACGCCTTCAACTCGGGCGCCGACAGCTACATGACCGACTTCGAGGACAGCAACTCGCCGTCGTGGACGAACCAGATTCAAGGGCAGATCAATCTTGCCAAGGCGATCCGTCGCAGTCTTGAGATCGAGCAGGGCGGCAGGATCTATCGGCTGAACGACAAGATCGCAACGCTGCAGGTGCGGCCGCGCGGCTGGCATCTTGACGAGAAGCATGTGCTCATCGACGGACAGCGTGTGTCCGGCGGCATCTTCGACTTCGGGCTGTTTTTCTTCCACAACGCCAAGGAGCAGCTTGCGCGCGGCGCGGGCCCGTATTTCTATCTGCCGAAGATGGAAAGCCACCTGGAGGCGCGCCTGTGGAACGACATCTTCGTGATGGCGCAACAGGAACTGGGCCTGCCGCAGGGCACGATCAAGGCGACGGTGCTGATCGAGACCATCCTTGCCGCTTTCGAAATGGACGAGATCCTGTTCGAGTTGCGCGAGCACTCCGCAGGGCTCAACGCGGGCCGCTGGGATTACATCTTCTCGTGCATCAAGAAGTTCAAGAACGACCGCGACTTCTGTCTGGCCGATCGCGGCAAGGTGACGATGACGGCGCCCTTCATGCGTGCCTACGCACTGCTGCTGCTCAAGACATGCCACAAGCGCAATGCACCCGCCATCGGCGGGATGAGCGCATTGATACCGATCAAGAACGACCCCGAGAAGAACGCGATCGCGATGGCGGGCATCATCGCCGACAAGAAGCGCGACGCGACAGACGGCTACGACGGTGGCTGGGTGGCGCACCCCGGTCTCGTGGAGCCTGCAATGCAGGAATTCGTGGCGGTACTCGGAGACCGCCTGAACCAGATCGACAAGCGGCGTGACGACGTGAATGTCACTGCCGCCGATCTGCTGAACTTCCAGCCCGAGAAGCCGATCACCGAAGCCGGGCTGCGCATGAACATCAACGTCGGCATCCACTACCTCGGGGCATGGCTGGCGGGCAACGGCTGTGTGCCGATCCACGACCTCATGGAAGACGCCGCCACGGCCGAGATCAGCCGGTCGCAGGTGTGGCAATGGATTCGAAGCCCCAAGGGCGTGCTCGAAGACGGCCGCAAAGTCACCGCGCAGATGGTGCGTGATCTGATTCCGGAAGAGCTTGCGAAGGCCAAGGCCACCGGAGTGCCGGGCAAGTTCGATCGCGCGGCAGAGATCTTCGAGAGGATGAGTACGCAGGAGCAGTTCGCGGAGTTCCTGACGTTGCCGCTGTACGAGGAGATCTAGGACTTAATGTGGAAATGCACGCCCACTTGGAAACGCCGCAACCTCGCAGTCCAGCGGTGCGATGAGCCGCGATGATAGCGGCTCCATTTCCATCATCTGGGGTGCGTCGCACCGACTCATGAAAGTTAGCTCGGTCGTTGCCGCGGTCCGGCGAGGCTGGACGCGGCAACTTCGGGGGGCGATCGGCCCTTCTTAGAATGCGCGACTGCCCCACGAACGCGCCGCGCCGATGCTTTCATCTTCCACTCCACTCCCCACCCTCTGCGACGTCCTCGTGATCGGCGCGGGACCGGCCGGCAGCTCGTGCGCGCAGCTGCTCGCCCGCGGCGGCTTCGATGTGGTGCTCGTCGACCAGCACGCCTTTCCACGCGACAAGGTGTGCGGTGACGGACTCATCCCCGACACGCACGCGGCGCTGCGGCGACTGGGCGTGCTGGAAGAAGTGATGGCGAAGGCACAGCGGGTGCGGCACGTAGGCTGCGTGGGTCCGAGCGGAGGACGCGTCGATGTGCCCGGATCGCTCGCGGTGCTGCCGCGGCGTGAGCTGGACGATATCGTCTACCGGGCTGCCGTTCGTGCCGGGGCCAAGACCTTGGCGCCGGCCCGCTTCGAGGCACCGATTGAAGAGAATGGGAACATCGTCGGCGCGCGTCTGAAAGTCGACAATGCGCTCCACGAGATCCGTTCGCGCTGGCTGGTCCTCGCGACTGGCGCAGTGCCGCAGGCAATGATCGCAGCGTCAATGTGCGACCGGCGCACTCCGAGTGGCGTCGCCTTGCGTGGCTACATCAAGAACGACGCGATGGTCGGGCGCATCACCGAGCTCGAGGTCGTGTGGCATAAGCGGTTGAGGCCCGGCTATGGCTGGATCTTTCCATGTCGTGATGGCGTGTTCAACATTGGCGTGGGCGTACTCGGCAGCCACCGGCTGGAAGCCGGCAGGGCTCGCATGCAGGACACCAATCTCCGGGAAGTTCTGCAGTCGTTCTGCGAGTTCTACAAGCCGGCACGAGAGCTGATGGCTGGTGGCAAGCTGGTCGGTGAGCTCAAGGGCGCTCCGCTGCGATGCACGCTGGTCGGCGCGCGCTACTCACGTCCCGGCGCGCTGGCGACCGGCGAGGCGGTGGGCAGCACCTACGCTTTTACCGGCGAGGGAATCGGAAAGGCGATGGAAACGGGCATGCTCGCCGCCGATGCGCTGCTGCGCGGGCGCGGCGAAGGCCTCGATGACGCGGCCGTGCGCTCCCGCTATGAGGTCTCGCTGCTCGCGCTCAAGCCGCGCTTCGAGTTGTACGAGAAGGCCAACAAGGTCAACGCCCATCCGTGGCTGGCCGACCTGCTCATCTGGCGGGCGAAGAAGAGCGAGCGGCTCCTGCAGCGCATGAGCGGGGTGCTCAACGAGACGAGCAATCCCGGCCACCTGGTGACCTTCAAGGGGATCACGCGGCTTTTCTTGGAATGACCTTTGCCTTCTCGGCGTGCCGATCCGCCGGTTTCGCCTCGCCGGTTGAAGGGCGACTGACGTTGCTCGCGACATGGGTTGCGGGCTTCGCCGGCCGCGATTGCTGCGCGCCCGCGTCCTGCACGACGAGGTGAATGAACTGCAGCTTTGCGACGGCGGGGCGGGGCAGGACGAAGGGGTAGAAGTCGTGCTGCCCCATGCTGCGCGACATCTCGTTGAGCACGGCAGTGAGCTCGATCCACGCGTTGAGGAAACCAAGGAAGCTCTCCGCTCCCGCGTCCTTCGGTTGCCACAGCGCATCCAGCCCCCAGGGTTCCGCATCGACCTCGACGTCATCGGCGTCGATGCCGAAGCTCAGGGCGGTGTCGACCGTGTCGACCATGTGCAGGTAGTGTGCCCAGGTCTCGGCCCAGTCTTCCCAGGGATGGCAGCTCGCGTACGCGCTCACGAAGCGCTGCGGCCAGTCTTGCGGTGGGCCTTGCTCGTAGTTTGCCTTCAGTGCCGCTGCATAGTC
>DASTGE010000105.1:0-2947 GCA_035719405.1 Burkholderiaceae bacterium | reverse complement strand
CATCGCATCGTGTGCGCTGGCGGTGCTTGCCGCCGGCCCACGTGAGCCGGCCTCCGGCTTTATGAACGCCACGGCGTGCAGCTCAATGGAATCTGCTTCGTGCCAGCCGTGATCCTGCTGCGCGATTGAGAAAGAGCGCGCTGCGTGCGGCGCTGGCGGTCGCGCGGCCTGGCAGGCGGGCGACCGCATCGCGTCCGTCGTGCAGGCCCGCCCCGCGCTCGACCCGGACACCTTCCCTGCCGTTGCAGCTGACCTGCGTGGTGCCAGCGATCGCGCCGCTCTGGCCCTACGTGATGTTGCCGACAGCGGGTAATTTCACAGCATGGTCCCGGCGGCGGCAACGAGCAACAGGGCTTGCAGGGCTCGCCGGACGAAGGAGCAAGACCATGAACGACATCACCTCAGGTTCGCGGGACCACACGCCATATCAGCTGCGCTTTCGCTCGCTGCGCCATGCCGACGTCGCGGTCGCCTTCCCTTGTGACGAAGCCGGCCATGTCGATCTCGACGCGTTGAGCGCACCCGACCGCAACGACTACTTCTTCGCGCGAACCGTCATCGGGTGCGACTTCTCCTCACCGACGGTGGTGCACATCGGATGAATGCCTGGCGTTGAGGCAACGGCAGAGGTCCCCGCGACAGGTGTGCACAAAAACAATCCTTCATGGGGTCCTCCTGCTTTAAGGACGGGGGTAGCGCCTTGCAGGCATCCGGCGAGCGACGTCCCTTTCAGCTGAAGAACTTTGCGGCGCTGACCAAGGTGCGCCAGACGCCCCACGCAAGCGGCACCCCGACCGCAAGCCAGGCCAACACGACGAGCAGCACGTTGCTCGCACCTTCGCCGCCCTGTACCGACGAGACGGCGTGCGCGGCCTCCCGGTCGTGCGCGAGCCGGCGCTCCTCGGCCAGCTCAGCCTCGCTCATGAACCACTTGTCCGCGATGGGCCTCACCATGAGGTTAAACACCAGCCCCAGGATCAGCAGGCCCACCAGGATGTACATCGTCTGGTTGTAGACCTGCTCGCGCGGGATGCCGATGCCGAGCTGGTAGTCGCGCATGTAGTTCACGATCACCGGTCCAAGAATTCCCGCCGTCGACCACGCCGTGAGCAGGCGGCCGTGGATGGCACCCACCATCTGCGTGCCGAACAGATCGGCCAAATACGCCGGGACGGTCGCAAAACCGCCGCCATACATGCTGAGGATGATGCAGAAAGCGCCGACGAACAGCAGCAAGGAACCGGCCGCCGCGCTGGCCGGCACACTCGCATAGAGAATACCGCCGAGCACGAAGAACACCACATAGGTCATCTTGCGGCCGAGCTTGTCGGACAGGCTGGCCCAGAAGAAGCGGCCGGCAATGTTGAACAGGCTCAACAGCGCCGCAAAGCCGGCGGCAATGCCTGCAATGGCGGTGAGTTGAGCCTTGTCGAGCTCGCCGAAATGCTTGTCGAGGCCGATTAGATGGCCGCCGAACACTTCCTGCAGCATGGGGCTGGCCATGCCGATGACGCCGATGCCTGCGCTGACGTTCATGCACAGCACCAGCCACACAAGCCAGAACTGCGGGATGCGCCAGACCTTCTTCACATGGACATGGCGCTTTGTGATCATCGCGTCGGCGGCATCGTCGGGCTTCGGCAGCCAGCCGGCCGGCTTCCAGCCGGCGGGCGGGATGCGGTAGCCGAATGCTCCGCCCATCATGAACACAAAGTACACCGGCGCCATCACGAGGAAGGTGGGCACCACGCCCACGCTGCCCGGGCCGGAGAAGTATTTCATCAGCTCGGCCGCGAGCGGCGAGCCGATCATCGCGCCGCCGCCGAAGCCCATGATCGCCATGCCGGTGGCCATGCCACGCCGGTCGGGGAACCACTTGATCAAGGTGCTCACCGGGCTGATGTAGCCCAGTCCGAGGCCGATGCCGCCGATCACGCCGGAGCCGAGGATCATCAGCCAGAACTGGTGCGTCTGCACGCCGAGCGCGGACACCAGCATGCCGCCACACCAGCACAACGCGCTGACGACCGCGGCTTTGCGCGGGCCCGCATGCTCGAGCCACCCGCCCCACAGCGCGGCGGCCAGGCCGAGGAACACGAAGAACAGCGTGAACATCCACCCTAATGTGGACACATTCCAATTGCAGCCCGTGGCCATGAGCTCCGCGAGACCGGCCCGCAACGCTGCCCAAACGCCTTCGCCACGCGGGCAAGCCGCGGCGCCGGGCAACGCCTTGGACAATGGAAGCCAGAACACCGAGAAGCCATATGCCATCCCGATGCACAAATGAATGGCCAGCGCGCATGGTGGCACCAGCCAGCGGTTGAACCGGGGCCCGGCGACAGTCCGCTCCTTGGCCAGCCACCCGGGTTGCTCGTGTGGGCCGGGTCGCCCCGCGTCGATCACTGCTGACATCCAGTTCTTCTCCTTCGCAGCGATTGTGACGCGCGACAATACGCGCGCCGCTCTGCAACGTCCGCTGAACGAACCTGCTGCGAGGCACGTGCCTGGACCTCGGCAGTTTTGAGCAAATTCAATCGCGCCATCACCGGGCCTGCATTCCCGAAAAATCGACCGTGCCGCTTCGCCACATCTGTACGATCGACGAATGGATGCGAACCCGTCACATGCCCTGACGTTCGACGACGTGCCATTTCGCGGCATCGTGGAGCAGTCGATTGCGGGCGTGTATGTCGTGCTCGACGAGCGGTTCATGTACGCCAACGACACCTTCGCGGCGATGTTCGGCTACACGCGCGAAGAATTCATCGGGCGCCGGATGGTCGACTGCGTGACGCCTGATTCGGTCGAGGAGGTGATGCGCAACTACGAGCTTCGCATGACGGGCGCGGTGCAGTCGATCCACTACTTCACCAAGGGCCTGCGTCGCGATGGCTTGGTCATTCATCTCGAATTGCACGCGTCGCGCGTAGACTGCCGCGGCCGC
>DASTGE010000104.1:0-3769 GCA_035719405.1 Burkholderiaceae bacterium | reverse complement strand
TCGTGCCGGCACTGCGTCGCGAAGAAGTCATCGGCCAGTGTCACCAGCTCTTCGAGCCGACGTGTCACGGTCTGCGGCGAGAAGCTGTCAGCCTGGTAGGCGCGCTCGCAGCCCTCGGCCAGATACCGGGCCTCGTCGAAGAACGCGGTGTGCTGGTGCGACCATGCGCCCGGCGACGGCACAGTCGCCTGCAGCCTGCCCGTCAGGTGCTCCAGGCTCGACGTGAGCCAGCCTTGCAGGCGCCCGGCGAAGAAGGCATTGGTGTCGAGGATGAAGCGGTCGAGGTCGAAGTTCTCGTTCTTCAGCTCCGGCCGGCTGCGCGACAACCCCCAGCGCACGTAGTCGGCGGGCACGTGCGCCAGCAGCTTGCGGCCCCAGATCAGATGACGGCGGCTGGTGGAGAACTTCTCCCCGCGCAGGAACAGCAGCTCGTTGATCACGTGGTCCGACGGCACATGGAGTGAGCCACCGAGCGCGAGGTAGATGGCTGGAAACAGCAGCGTGTGGTAATAGGTGTTGTCGAAGCCGTAGAAGTGGACGATCGCCGCCTGCGGGTCGGCGAAGAACGGCTTGCCGGCGCTGGCCTGCCGGTCTGCTGCCATATAGCCCGCCGCCATCTCGAACCAGCAATACACGATCTGGTCCTCGAAGCCGGGAATCGGCATCGGAATGCCCCAGTCCGATTTGTGCGAGACACAGATGTCGGGCAGGCCGTCGGCGATCATGCCGATGCTCAGGGCCCGCGCGCGTGTCGACATGTTGCTTCGTTCGACCAGCTCGGCCAATTGCGGGGCCAGCGCCGACATCCGGAAATAAAGCTTCTCGATGCGGCGCCTGCCGATCTGCACCCCCGGCAGTGTCGACACGGGATTACGCAGATCCACCACGTCGTTCGGCCGGCCGCATTGCTCGCAGGCATTGCCGTCGGAGCTGCTGCTGCAATGCGGGCAGCTGCCCTTGATGTAGCCCTCGTGCAGGCTGAAGCCGGTATGAACGTCATACAGCTCGTCCACCGTCTTCGCCACGATATAGCCCCGGTCGTGCAGCTGCCGGATCATCGCCGTCAGCTCGTTACGATAGACCTGCGAGTCCTTGGGTGACGAAAAGAAGTCGAGCGGAATGCCGGCCCGGGTCCAGGTCTTGAGGATGCGGTCGGAATAGTCGTCGGCCACCTGCTCCGGCGAGCGGCCTTCGGCCGCCCCGATCCGCTTCACATAAGTCTGGTTGTCGTCGCGGCCGGTGATGTGAATTGCCTGCACGCCCTTCTGGCACAAATAGCGACGATAAATATCGGCGCCGATATAGGGCCCCGAGAGATGGCCGAGGTGAAGATCGCCGTTGGGTGTCGGCGGCGTCGAGAAGATGAGCACGCGCTCGGGCAACGGCCGGGCAGGACGCCGGACGTCCTTCTCTGTCCAATACAAGGCGACGAATTCCAGCGGCTGCGTGTCCGACAGGTTGCGCAGCGCGTGGCCGGCGAAGGGTTGCAGGAAGATCGAGTCCCCGGGCTCGACGTCGCCGATCGTCCCGCCGTCTACCATCAATCGGCCGTGACCCTTGGCGATCACGAAGACCTCGGATTCGTGATGGCGATGGAAGACCGACTGCTGCCCCGGTTCCAGCACGCAATTCATGCCCGCGGCCATGCCTTGCGGAATGTCGAGTGGACTGCAGGCCATGCCGTAGCTGGCGTTGGGAGTGCGTTTCTGGATCAACATCTTGGGTTCCCCGATGGAATCAAATCACGGAGGGTGTCGACGACGACGCCGTCGCAGGCGAGCACCTCGTCTGCGAGGTCGGCCGCATCGAAGGGCATGTAGCGGGTGACGAGAACGAAAGACAGGCCGAATGCCTGTGCCGTCGCGAAGTCGTGCCGGGAATCGCCGATCAGCACGCCACGGTCCGGCTGTATCGAATGGGTCTGCGCGAGCCCGCGCAGGTTTTCGAGCTTGCCGCGCGGCGAGCCGAGAATCTCGACGAAGCCGGGCGCGAGGCCGATCTGCTTCAGGAGCGAGCGTGCCTCGTCCTGTCCGGAGCCGGTGAGCACGTAGCACGGCGCGTCAACGTGCTGCAGCAGATCATGCGTGCCATCGGTCACCGGGCATGACCGATAGCACTCCCCGACGCGCCGCGCATAGTCGTCCATCATCGTGTCGATCACCGTGTCTTGATGGCCGAGGGGTTGCAGCAGTTCGCGCCAACCCCATACGAAGTGCTCGCGGCGGGTCAGGCCGAAGTTGTGGCGGAAGTGGCTTGCGAACTCGTCGGCCGGACGGGGATCGACCGCGGCAAAGGCTTGTCGCGCCGCTTCGATCTTCATGCCGTTGCTGTCGAGCAGCACGCCGTCCATGTCGAAAACGACGTGGTCGAATCCGTCAATTCTCATTGCCGGCCCCCACGGGCGCTGCGCGCTCATGAAGCACCGCCTCCAGCACTCGACGGTCAAACGACGCTGCGCGGTCCTGCGGAATGGCCTGCACCAGACGCGCCAGCCAGGGCATGTCGCGTGACGCATCGGTGGGCAGCGCCTGCACGTACATCGGATGCAATTGACGCTGCGCCGCGATGCGATACAGGATGCTCTCGCCCCAGCCATATTGCTGCTTGAGCGCCGAGAAGTGATGGATCAGGAGCTCGTTCATTGCGGCCGGCGCCTGGCCGTTCAGCAGCGTGCACAGTTCCTCGGTCGCGGTGTTGCCGGCGCCGCGGCCCATGCCGGCCACGGTGCTGTCGATCCAGGTGGCGCCGGCATGAATCGCGGCCACCGAATTGAGCAGCGCCATGCCCATGTTGTTGTGGGCATGGAACCCCACCGGCGCGCGGGTGGCGGCGAGCAGATCCGACACCAGTGCCGTCACACGGCCAGGCTGCATGGAGCCGAACGAATCGGCAAGGTACACCGCCTCCAGCCCTTCGATGCGCCCCACCGCATTGAAGACCTTCTCGATCTCCGCCTCGCCAGCGGTGTCGATCTGCATCAAATTGAGCACGGGGCGGAAGCCCAGGCTGCCGATCTCGTCGACCAGACTGGGAATGGCGCGCAGGTCGCTGTAATGGCTGGCGATGCGGATGACGTCGATCGCCGTGTCGGCAGATCGCGTCAGCGCGGCCCGCAGCTTCAACGGCCAGTCGGCCGCGGAGAGGAAGGCTTTGCTGTCCAGCATCGCGCAATACCGCAGCGAGGCCGAGGCCGGCAGGAAGTCAAACTTGTCGAGCCGGTCGACCTTGAACGGCCCGCACTGCGTCGCCACAGGCGCCACATAGCCCACTTCGACCAAATCGACGCGCGAGCTTCGCATTGCGGCCATGTAGTCGTGCACCAGCGCGTCGTCGAAATGCCAGCCGGTGTAATAGCCGCCATCGCGAAACGTGCAGTCGAGCATTTGAATGTGATGACGGTCGGGCATTGCTGAATTCATCGTGGCTCCCGTTGCAATTTCGTCGCCGCGCTCTCGATCGGCCTTCAATACTCGACCGCGGCTTCCCGCGAGTCGAACTGATAGAACTTCTCCATCACCGCCCATTCGGTCGGGCCGTCGTTCATGAAGACGCGCTGCAGAAGCTCGCCGTGCACGTAGTCGTCGAACTCCTTGACTTTCGGGTCCAGCGTCAGCGCATGGGTGAATTCGCGCGACGGGACGAAGTTGTCGATGGTCTCCATGTACATGAACAGCAGGTTCGGCTTCATGAAGAAGATCTGCATCGTCTTCACGCCGATGCGCGCCAACGCACCATCGCCCGCATGGATCTCGGGGATCTGGTTCAAGTG
>DASTGE010000103.1:0-11479 GCA_035719405.1 Burkholderiaceae bacterium | reverse complement strand
AGGGGTCACGGAGGGCAAGGGCGGAATTGGGGCGGTATTCACTCATGGAGCTTCAGACCTCGGGGAAACCCTTTAGTTCCTTGATACTAGCACTCCACACTGGAGAGTGCTAACGGCAAATCCGAAGCAAAGCGGCAATTTCGGAAAGATTTTAGCCAGCAGGTGCTCACTGTACAGAAGCGCTCAAGGAGCATTGGCTCGGAGGACTCCGGTCACACGTTGAAGAGAAAGTTCATCACATCGCCATCCTTGACGACGTAGTCCTTGCCCTCTGAGCGCATCTTTCCCGCGTCCTTCGCGCCCTGTTCGCCCCCGTAGGCGACGAAGTCACCGTAGGCGATCGTCTGCGCACGAATGAAGCCGCGTTCGAAGTCCGTGTGGATGACGCCTGCTGCGCGAGGGGCGGTGTCACCGATATGGATCGTCCACGCCCGCACTTCCTTCACGCCGGCCGTGAAGTACGTCTGGAGTCCCAGCAGCTTGAAGGCCGCGCGGATCAGGCGGTTCAGACCGGGCTCGTCGACGCCCATCTCGGCCAGAAACACCTGCTTGTCCTCGTCGCTCATGTCAGCGAGTTCGCTTTCGATCTTCGCGCAGATCGCCACGACCGGTGCGTTCTGCGCAGAAGCGTAGTCGCGCAGGCGGTCGAGGTGCGGATTGTTCTCGAAGCCATGTTCGTCGACATTGGCCACGTACATCGCGGGCTTTGCGGTAATGAGGCACAGCGGCCTGAGTACGACCTGCTCCTCCTTGCTGAAATCGAGCGTACGCACGGGCCGGGCCTCATCCAACGCGGCGCGGCAGCGCGTGAGCACATCGACCAGCCGCTGCGCCTCCTTGTCGCCGCCTGCCTTTGCAACCTTGGAGTAGCGCTGCAAGCCTTTCTCGACTGTCGCGAGGTCCGCGAGGCACAGCTCCGTCTGAATCACGTCGATGTCGGCGACCGGGTCGACGTGGCCCGCGACGTGGATCACGTTCGGATCGTCGAAGCACCGGACCACGTTGACGATGGCGTCCGTCTCCCGAATGTGGGAGAGGAACTGATTGCCAAGGCCTTCGCCTTGGGAGGCGCCGGCCACGAGCCCCGCGATGTCGACGAATTCGACGATCGCAGGTACCACGCGCTCGGGCTTGACGATCTCTGCCAGTTTTTGAAGTCGCGGGTCCGGCAGTTCGACCACGCCGACGTTCGGTTCAATCGTGCAGAAGGGATAGTTCTCGGCGGCGATGCCGGCCTTCGTCAGCGCGTTGAACAGGGTGGACTTGCCGACATTGGGCAGACCCACGATGCCGCATTTCAGGCTCATAGGGCTCGGGGCGTTGGGGGCGAGGGCAAGATTCTAGTGCGCGGCCATCAGGCGGGACGGGACCGGGGCTTGCAGCCATACACTGTATGCCGCCTCGGCTTTGCAGGAGACCAGCCATGCAGCATCTGCGACCACAGACGAAGGACTTGGGCGGCGGCTTCTTCGTGCGTCGGCTGCTGCCAGCGCTGCAGCGTCAGTCGGTCGGCCCCTTCATGTTCTTCGATCACTTCGGGCCGACTGTGGAGCGTGCTGGCGAGGTGCACGACGTGCGGCCCCATCCGCATATCGGGCTGGCGACCGTGACCTATCTCTTCGACGGCGCAATGGTCCACCGCGATTCCACCGGCGTCGTGCAGCGGATCGTGCCCGGGGCGATCAACTGGATGACCGCCGGTCGCGGGATCGTGCACTCGGAGCGCTCGCCCGAAGACCTGCGACAGGTGGAGCGCACCACTCACGGCCTGCAGCTGTGGGCCGCACTGCCCGTCCATGACGAGGAAATCGAGCCGGCGTTTCATCACGAGCCCTCGCTTCCGTCGTTCGAACGTGGAGGCGCTACGGTCGTGGTGCTGCTCGGAGAAGCCTTTGGCGTCAACTCGCCAGTGCCGTTGCGCTCGCACACTCTGTACCTCGAGCTCGCTCTGCTGACCGGGGCCGTGCTGGCCCTGCCAGACGCGGCACCGTAACGTGCGATCTACACCGTCGAGGAGGGTTTGACGCTGAACGGCGAACCGCTGCCGCAACACACCATGACGCTGCTGCCGCCTGGAAGCACGCCCGAACTCGGCGCCAACCGTCCCTCGCGTGCTGTACTGATCGGTGGCGAGCCGCTGGGCCATCGGTTCATCTGGTGGAACTTCGTCTCCAGTCGGAGGGAGCGCATCGTTCAGGCCGCGGACGACTGGGGGGCAGGTCGCTTTCCGGGAGTGCCGGGTGAGACGGAATTCATTCCGCTCCCGGACAAGCGCCCATGGCCGGAGCCCCAGCCTTTGTAGGATGCTGCGCGACGCCGGTCCCCCAGATTTCTGTCCCGGGGCTGACCGTCGCGAGGGCACAGCGCGCAATCGGCGATGAAAACGTGGCATCGGACGCGCGCCCTCCACCCCGTCCGTCGGCGCAGCCCTGCTGCGCTGCCTACAATCCACGGAATGAGGCAACGGGTTGATGTCTGTGTGCGCGGGGCGGGAGTGGTCGGGCGAAGCCTGGCACTCGCACTCTCGCGTCAGGGTTTAACCGTCGCCCTGCAGGGGCTCGGAGAACGCCCCGCGCCCTCTGGCGACGTGCGGACGTACGCACTCAATGCGGCGTCCGTCGCACTGCTTTCCGAACTCAAGGTCTGGAATGCGCTGCCCGAGGACGCGGCGACGGCAGTGTTGGAGATGCACGTCGAAGGCGATGAGCGGGGCGCGGCGCTTGATTTCTCGGCGTGGACTCAAGGGGTCGAAGCGCTCGCCTGGATCGTCGATGCCGCCGCTCTCGAGAATGTCCTGGCCGACGCGTTGCGCTTCGCTCCGCACGTCACGATGACGGGGGACCAGGCCCCACCTGCTGCCCTCACCGCATTGTGCGAAGGCCGAGATTCGACAGGGCGGTGTGAGCGTGGCGTCGATTTCAAGTTGCAGCGGTACGGTCAAAGGGCCATCGCGGCCCGTCTGACGGCCTCGCAGCCCCATGCCGGCATAGCACGGCAGTGGTTCCGGGCGCCGGACGTACTGGCCCTGTTGCCGTTCGACCGACCCGACCCCGGCCATTCGTACGGCCTGGTCTGGTCGCTACCCGACGCCGAGGCGCAGCGGCTGCTAATCGCCAATGAGGCGGATTTCGAGCAGAGTCTGAACGAGGCGACCGCCGGCGCGGCGGGCGTGCTGAGGCTGGCGAGCGAGCGCGCTGGTTGGCCTCTGGCCATCGCTCGTGCCGAACCGCTCTGCGGCCCTGAATGGGTGCTGCTCGGCGATGCTGCCCACCTTGTCCATCCGCTTGCCGGCCAGGGGCTGAATCTTGGGCTCGCCGATGTGGTCACGCTCGTGCGGGTATTGACCCACCGCGAGCATTGGCGCCCCATCGGCGATTTGAAGCTGCTCCAGCGCTACGCCCGGGAGCGCGCGTTGCCGACCATCGCGATGGGGCGGCTCACGGACGGCTTGTTGCAGCTTTTTTCCCATCCCGCACCTTGGATGCGGGAACTCCGAAACCGCGGCCTGGGTCTGGTCAATGGTGCGGTGCCACTGAAGAGGTGGCTGGCCGCGCGTGCCCTGGGCGGCTGAGCCTGGGCTGAAGCCCACGAGGAATATTGCATGTCCGTGTCGTCACTGCTGCGCAACGCCGCTGTTGTTTCCGCCGTGCTGCTGGCGCTCCCCTGGGCGCAGGCTGACGAAGCCGCGATCCGAAAGAACCTCCCCGAGCGCATCCCCAAGTTTCCCAAGATTGACGAGGTGCGCAAGACCGCCGTACCGGGCATCTATGAGGTGCGTTTCGGGGCGCAGATCCGCTACGTCGACGAGAACGCCGACTACATGTTTGAGCAAGGCAACCTCTACGACCTGCGCAGCCACGCCAACCTCACTCAAGAGCGCGTCAACAAGCTGATGGCCTTCGATTTTTCCGAACTGCAGCTCAAGGACGCGATCGTCTGGAAGAACGGCAACGGTCGCCGCAAGATGGCCGTGTTCGTCGATCCGAACTGTGGTTATTGCAAGCAGTTTGAACGCTCGATCGTGGAACTGAAGGATGTGACTGTCTACACCTTTCTGATCCCCATTCTCGGCGGCGATTCCCCTCAGAAGGCGCGAGCGGTATGGTGCTCGAACGACAGCATCACGACCTGGCGGGAGTGGATGCTCCACGGCAAGGCACCGATGCGTGCCATGGGTGCCTGTGACGCTTCGGCGATCGACCGCAATCTCGCGTTCGCGACGAAATATCGGATCGACGGTACGCCGGCAATCATCTTCGAGAACAGCACACGCGTTCAGAGCGCGCTGCCCCTCGAGGAACTGGAAAAGCGTCTGGCGCAGGCGAGTCGCAAGAGCTGACGCTGTGACGATGGCAGGCGACAATCGCCTGCAATGAACCACCCCGTCGTCGCCGCTACCTTGCCTCCGGCGCTGCCGCGCCCGGCTCTTCGCATCGCGTATGCGGTCGTCGTGCCGTTCATGCTCGGCGCGCTGCTGGTCTGGCTCGTGCGGCCAGATGCCCGCCCATACGCCTCGCAGGCCCTCTCGGTCTATGCCGGCACGGTCGTCGCCTTGCTCGGTGGCGTTCACTGGGGTCTGGCCATGCGCCATGCATCGCCGGCTCCCGCGCGCTTTGCCTGGGGATTGGCGAGCGTGGGCGCTGCATCGGTCGCCGTGATGATGCCGCCCGATGCAGGCCTCGTGCTCCACGGCGCGATGCTTGCCGGGTGCTACCTCGTAGATCGCAAGGTCTATCCGCGCGAAAGCCTGGCTCACTGGCTGACGCTGCGATTCCGCCTCAGCGCCATCGCCTCCCTGAGCTGCTTCCTCGGGGCGGCCGGCGCTTGATCAAGAATCGACAAGAACCGCTTAACGCTTCGATGATCACTTACCGCGTCGACGTGCCAGATCCGCGCACCCATCTCTTCCATGTGACCCTGGAAGTGCCAACGCCGTCCGTCGAGCAGCGCTTGAGCCTGCCGGTCTGGATCCCGGGCAGCTACCTCGTGCGCGAGTTCGGCCGGCACCTGTCGCAGCTCAGGGCACGTCAGGGCGAGCACCGGCTTCCGCTGGACCAACTCGACAAGACGACCTGGATCGTCCGCTGCGAGCCGGCCGCTGGAGCACTCGTCGTCGAGTACCTCGTCTACGCCTTCGACACATCCGTGCGCACGGCCTACCTCGATACGCAGCGTGGCTTCTTCAACGGCACCAGCATCTGCCTTCGCGTCGAGGGCCGCGAGGGCGAGCCTCACCGCCTGTGCATCGGCAGCTGCCCAGAGGGGTGGGACATCGCCACCGCAATGCCCGCCACCAGCCCTCGCGTGCACGAGGCGACAGACTACGACGAGCTCGTCGACCACCCTTTCGAGCTCGGCAGTTTCTGGCGCGGCCGCTTCGAGGCCGACGGCGTGCCGCACGAATTCGTTGTTGCAGGCGCGCTGCCGAGCTTTGACGGCGAGCGGCTGCTGGCCGATGCACGACGCATCTGCGAAGCCCAGATCGCCTTCTGGCACGGCGACGGGCCGGCTCAGGGTGGGCGCAAGCCTCCCTTCGAGCGCTATGTGTTCATGCTCAATGTCGTCGAGGAGGGCTATGGCGGCCTCGAGCACCGGGCGAGCACCGCACTCATTGCCAACCGGCGCGACCTGCCCAAGCGGGGCGCCGAGGGCATGTCTGACGGCTACGCGACACTCCTTGGACTTATCAGCCACGAGTACTTCCACACCTGGAACGTGAAGCGGCTCAAACCGCGAGACTTCGAGCGGCTGGACTACGGCCGCGAGAACTACACGCGGTTGCTCTGGTTCTTCGAGGGGTTTACCTCCTACTATGACGACCTGCTGCTGGTGCGCAGCGGCCTCATCGACGAAGGCCGCTACCTGAAGCTCATCGCGAAGACCATCAACGGGGTGCTGGGAACGCCGGGGCGGCAGGTGCAGACGGTGGCGGAGGCGAGCTTCGACGCCTGGGTCAAGTACTACCGCAGTGACGAGAACACGCCCAACGCCACGGTGAGCTACTACGCCAAGGGTTCCCTGGTTGCGCTCGCGCTCGATCTCAAGCTCCGTGAGGAGGGGGCCGCGACCCTGGACCAGCTGATGCAGCGCCTGTGGACGTCCAGCGGTGGCGGTCCGATCTCCGAGGACGATATCGCGCGGGTACTGGAGGAGCTTGCCGGCCGTTCAATTGCCAACGACTTGCAGACCTGGGTGCACGGCACAGGCGAACTCCCGATTTCATCGCTGATGCAGCACATGGGCATCGACTGGCGCGAGGAGGCAGCGACCGGGCTGGCGCAGATGCTGGGCTTGCGTGTGTCCGAGGGGCCGTTGACGGGCGTGCAGGTCAAGGCGGTCTTGCGCGGCTCGGCGGCGGAACGTGCGGGACTCGCGGCGGGTGACGAACTGTGGGCGATCGACGGATGGCGCGTCCGTCGTCTGGACGACGCGCTGCAGTGGCTCGAGCCGGGTCGCCCCTTCGAATTTCTCGGCGTGCGTGACCAGCGGGTGTTCAGCCTGCAGGTCATGCCGCCGGATGCGGCAGAGTCGCCGCGCACCGTGACGCTCGCGGTGGCCGACAAGGCGACGAAATCCACAGCGGCGCTGCGCCGCGCATGGCTTCACGGCTGATCCGTCACGCGTGCAGCGGCCTTCGCCGTCGTCGCGCCTTCGCGCTCGGCCTTCTTTCCGTTGTCGTGCTGCTGTTGCACGCATGGGTCACCGAGCGCGTCGCGGAGAGCAGCGTCACATGGAGGTCGTCCGAGCAGCCGCAGCGTATCGAGGTTGCATTCGTGCGCGAGTTGCAGCCGACGGCGCCACCGGCAGCGCCGCCAGTCCCGTTGAAGGCAAAGCCGAAGCCGAAGAAACGCCTGCTGGCCGCAGCCCCTGCGCGGCCAAAGGCTTCCAGCCCCGAGGTCGAGCCAAAGAATGAAGCTCCGCCCGGTGCTGCAGAGGAAGCGGCGTCAGCCCCGGACGTCGAGGCGCTTGCCGCGGCCGATCTTCCCGCGAGCGCGCCCGCGGCCGAGGAGGTCGCCAGCGCACCTTCAGATGCCAGTTCCGCGGCGATGCCAGCATCTGCCGCGAGCGCTGCCGGGCCGGCCTTCGAGTGGCCGCCCTCCACCAGCCTGAGCTACCGCCTCACCGGCAACTACCGCGGCCCGGTGGAAGGCAGCGCTCAGGTGCGGTGGATCCGCAATGGCACCCGCTATCAGGTCCAAGTCGACGTGAACATCAGCCTAGTCGTCACGCGTCGCATGACCAGCGACGGTGAGCTGACCGACGAGGGTCTGGCTCCGCGGCGCTACGACGAGGAAACCGAGGTCGTTCTCGGTTCGACGCGGCGCGCGACAGTGCGATTTGAGGATGCCGCGATCCTCCTGGCCAATGGCAAGACGGCCGGGCGGCCGCCCGGCGTGCAGGACACAGCGAGCCAGCTGGTGCAACTCACATGGCTCTTCACGACCCGTCCAGACTCATTGAAGCCCGGCCGCACGGTCGAACTGCCGCTGGCGCTGCCGTGGCGTGTCGATCGCTGGGTGTTCGACGTGCTCGACAACGATACGCTGGACACGCCCATGGGCAGGGTGCCGGTCGTGCATGTGAAACCCCGGCGTCCGGACCGCTCAGACAACGTGCTGACCGTCGAGAGCTGGTTCGCGCCCACGCTGCAATACCTGCCGGCGCGCATCCGCATCAACCAGGACGCCGAGACCTACGTGGACCTGATGCTGCAGTCGCTGCCGATGCAGGCGAACCGCTGATGCATCGACAGGGCGCAAGGTGACACGGCTTCGTATAGTGCGGCGGAACCCACCCGAAAGGAGTCGCGAGATGGACTACCAATGCATTCTCACTGCCGTGCACGGCGACGGGCCGTTGAAGGCCGGCGTGATCACGCTGAACCGGCCGAAGCAGCTGAACGCGCTCAACGACCAGCTGATGGACGAAATGGGGCAGGCGCTTTTGGCTTTCGACCGCGACGACGACATCGGCTGCATTGTGCTCACAGGCAGCGAGAAGGCCTTTGCGGCCGGCGCCGACATCAGTGCGATGGCGAACTACGACTTCATGACCGTCTACAAGTCGGGCTACATCTCACGCAATTGGGAGACCATGCGGCAGGTGAGGAAGCCGGTGATCGCGGCTGTGGCTGGATTCGCACTCGGCGGGGGCTGCGAGGTGGCGATGATGGCCGACATCATCATCGCGGCCGACAACGCAAAGTTCGGCCAGCCCGAGATCAAGCTCGGTGTCGTTCCCGGCTCGGGCGGGACGCAGCGCCTTCCGCGCGCGGTCGGCAAGGCCAAGGCGATGGACATGGTTCTCACCGGCCGCATGATGGATGCGGTCGAGGCCGAACGTGCCGGCCTCGTCTCGCGAGTCGTGCCGCTGGACAAGCTGATGGACGAGGCGTTAGGCGCTGCAGCGGTGATCTGCGGGCTCGGCTGGCCGAGCGTCGCGCTGGCCAAAGAGTGCGTGAACCGCGCATTCGAAGGTCCGCTGTCGGAGGGGCTGGCCTACGAGCGACGGATCTTTCACGCGCTGTTCGGCACGGATGATCAGCGCGAAGGCATGGATGCCTTCCTGAACAAGCGCAAGCCCGAGTTCAGGCACCGCTGAGTGGGTCGGGGGTCGCCAGGCAGCGCAGCGCTTGTATGAAGCTTCAGGGTTGGAGCCAGCGCGCGGTGCCGTCCGCATCGAAGCGCGCGCGCCGCTGGCCCTGTACCCGCAGTTCGAGCCAGTCGATGCTGCCCAACTGCGCCGTCACCAGGGCGAAGGAGTCGCGCGACTCGCGCTCGGGCATCGGTACCGCTCCCTGTTCCTGAATCTCGGCCCCGGGCGGAAGCGGTGAGAGATAGTCCTGTGCGGCCGGACTCATCTTGAGCTTCGCCCACCGCGACGTGACCGCAAGCCCCGATGTTTCGATCGACAGTTGCACCGGGATGCGGAGCTGCCAGCCGAGCGAACGCGACCAAAGCACGAGCTTCGCACCGGGCCAGGCCTCGATCTGCTTGCACTTGGGGGAACGGGCATCTGTGAAGAAGCGCAGGCTGCGTTCATCGCGATCCAGCTCGCGCAGTACCACCACGCGGGCGTCGGCACCGTCGCCATCGCGGGTGGCCAGCACGGCGGTGCGCCAAAGGTGATTCTGTCCGTTGACCGCGCGCTGCAGCTCTGCCCAGACGGCCGCTTCAATCTCCGGCAGCGTCTGCAGCGTTTCCATCATGGCCCGCTCAGGACTCGCGCCGCAAGGCGGGAAACAGCACTACATCGCGGATGCTGGGGCTGTCGGTCAGCAGCATCATCAGCCTGTCGATGCCGATGCCGCATCCGCCGGTGGGAGGCATGCCGTATTCGAGTGCCCGGATGAAGTCGGCGTCGTAGAACATGGCCTCCTCGTCGCCGGCGGCCTTGGCGGCCGCCTGAGCCTGGAAGCGCGCTGCCTGGTCCTCGGGGTCGTTCAGCTCGGAGAACCCGTTGGCGATCTCCCGCCCGGTGATGAACAGCTCGAAGCGCTCGGTGATCGCGGGGTCGGTGTCCGACGCGCGCGCCAGCGGAGACACTTCGACCGGGTAGTCGATGATGAAGGTGGGCTGCCAGAGCTTTTCTTCGACCACTGCCTCGAACAACCCGAACTGAAGCTCGGCCAGACTCCAGTGCGCGGGCGGCTCCTCTCCCAGGGACTTGAGCTTCATGTGCAGCACCTGGGGATCGGTCGCCTCGGCCTCACTCAAGCCTGCGTGGGCCACCAGTGCTTCGCGCACCGACAGGCGGGCAAAGCGCTCGTCCAGGTCGATCGGCTTGCCGGCATAGCTCACCTGAGCAGTGCCGGTGGCCATGCGAGCGGCGTGGCGCAGCAGCGCTTCAGTGAAGTCCATCAGGTCATGATGGTTCCAGTACGAGGCATAGAACTCCATCATGGTGAACTCGGGGTTGTGCCGAACCGAGATGCCTTCATTGCGGAAGTTGCGGTTGATCTCGAACACCCGCTCGAAGCCGCCCACGATCAGCCGCTTCAGATACAGCTCCGGCGCGATGCGCAGGTACATCTGCTGGTCGAGCGCGTTGTGGTGCGTCACGAAGGGCTTGGCGTTCGCTCCTCCGGGAATCGGATGCAGCATCGGCGTCTCGACCTCGAGAAAGCCGTGCTCGACCATGAAGTTGCGGATCGAGCTGATTGCCTTGCTGCGCGCGACGAAGCGGCCGCGCGTGGCGTCGTCGGTCATCAGGTCGACGTAGCGCTGGCGGTACTTCTGCTCCTGATCGGTCATGCCGTGGAACTTGTCGGGCAGGGGGCGCAGGCTCTTGGTGAGCAGCCGCGCCTCCTGCACGCGCACCGAAAGCTCGCCGGTGCGTGTCTTGAAGAGCGTGCCCTCGGCGGCCAGGATGTCGCCCAAGTCCCAGTGCTTGAACTGCTCGTAGGCCGCCTCGCCCACTGCATCGCGCGTGATGAAGAGCTGGATGCGCCCGGAGGCGTCCTGCAGCGTGCCGAAGCTGGCCTTGCCCATGATGCGCTTGAGCATCAGCCGTCCTGCGACCTTGACCCTCACTTCCTGGGGCTCGAGTTCCTCATTGCTCATCGAGCCGTGCTTGTGCAGCAGGTCGGCGGCGTGGTGCGTGGGCTTGAAGTCGTTGGGGAAGGCAATGCCCGCGGCGCGGATGCTCTTGAGCTTCTCGCGTCGTTCCGCAATCAGCTGGTTGTCGTCGGCCGTCGTCGGGGGCAGGTTCTGAGGCGGGGTGGACTCGGTCATCGCGCCAATTCTAGGTCCGCACCTTTACGCACCCTAGAATTGAACGTTCTTCCGCAGCGCCCGACTTGATGAGCGTCAGCCTTCCCATTTGCGACCGCAAGATCCGATTTGCGCTGGCCGGCTGCGGCCGAATCTCCGCCAATCACTTTGCCGCAATCCGTCGCCACGAGGAGTGTGCGGAACTCGTGGCGGTGTGCGACAACCGCGCTGAGGCGTTGAAGGCCGCTGTCGGGCAGACGGGGGTGGCCGGCTTTGCCTCGCTGTCGACGCTGCTGGCCGGCTGCGACGCAGACATTGTCGTGCTCGCCACACCGAGCGGGCTGCATCCGCGCCAGGCGATGGAGGTTGCGCAGGCCGGGCGTCATGTGCTGTCGGAAAAGCCGATGGCCACGAAGTTCGATGAGGGCATGCAGATGGTGCGCGCCTGCCGCGAGGCAGGAGTCAAGCTTTTCGTCGTCAAGCAGAACCGCCTCAACGCGACCATGCAGCTGCTCAAGCACGCGATCGACGAGAAGCGCTTCGGCCGCATCGTGATGATCAACGTCAACGTCTTCTGGACGCGCCCGCAGAGCTACTACGACGACGCGCCCTGGCGCGGCCGCTGGGACCTGGACGGCGGCGCCTTCATGAACCAGGCCAGCCACTACGTCGACATGGTCGACTGGCTCGTAGGCCCGGTCGACAACGTGCATGCCTACACCGCCACGCTGGCGCGCGACATCGAGGCTGAAGACACCGGCGTGATG
>DASTGE010000102.1:0-2251 GCA_035719405.1 Burkholderiaceae bacterium | reverse complement strand
GGCTCGCTCATGGAGCGCGCCGACGAGGCGATGTGCCGCTCCAAGAGGTGGTTCGGGCCATCGCTACAGTGTTGTTCGGTGAGTTGAAGTACCACTCACCCCATGAGAGCGGAGGAAACATGAGCGCAGGCAACCTGGAGCGGGTGCTGCGGATGATGGCCGAGAAGAACGGCTCGGACGTCTATCTCTCGGCCAACACGCCCATCCTGATCAAGATCGGAGGCCAGCTGCTGCAGCTGACCGACCAGCCGCTCACGCACAACCAGCCGCGACAGCTGCTGGCCGAACTGCTGACGCCGACGCAACTCGAGGAACTCGAAGACACCGGGGAGCTGAACGTCGCCATCGGCATTCCGAAGGTCGGCAGCTTCCGGCTCTCCGCCTTCAAGCAACGCGGCTCGGTCGCGGCGGTGTTCCGGTGCATTCCGTTCAACATTCCGTCGCTCGATTCGCTGAACCTGCCCCCGATCCTCAATACCCTCATCCTCGAAAAGCGCGGGCTGATCCTCATGGTGGGTGCCACCGGCACCGGCAAGAGCACCACCCTTGCTTCGATGCTGGAGCAGCGCAACCAGCAGATGAGCGGACACATCCTCACCATCGAGGACCCGATCGAGTTCCTGTTCTCCAACAAGAAGTCCGTCGTCAACCAGCGTGAGGTGGGCCGGGACACGCACAGCCTGCAGATCGCCCTGAAGAACGCGCTGCGCCAGGCGCCCGACTGCATTTTGATCGGCGAGATCCGCGATCGCGAGACCATGACCTCTGCAATCTCGTACTCGCTGTCGGGCCACCTGGTGCTGGCCACGCTGCACGCCAACAACAGCTATCACGCCCTGGGCCGCATTCTGTCGTTCTACGCGCCGGAGGCACGGCCTGCACTGCTGTCTGACCTCGCCTCCGGGCTGCGGGCGATCGTGTCCCAGCGCCTGCTGCGTGGGATCAAGAGCACGCGTGTCCCCGCTGTCGAGGTGCTGCTCAACACCAAGCTGATCACCGAGCTGATCGAGAAGGGCGACTTCAGCGCGGTGAAGGAGGCCATGGAGAAGTCTCTTGCCGAAGGGTCGCAGACCTTTGAGCAGGACCTTGCCCGCCTCATCAAGCAGGATGCAATCTCGCGCGACGAGGGGTTGGCGTTCGCCGACCCGCCCACCAACCTGCT
Source organism: Burkholderiaceae bacterium (assembly GCA_035719405.1). GTDB lineage: Bacteria > Pseudomonadota > Gammaproteobacteria > Burkholderiales > Burkholderiaceae_C > CAMLIZ01. Next base: position 1,089 of record DASTGE010000102.1, on the reverse strand, counting down.
GTGGCGGCTGCAGAACGACACCACGCCGGCCTCACGGGTGCCGCCCAAGAAAGAGGAGCCCGAGGGCGCTTCGTTCACCGAGATCACGCTCGATGTGCCGTCCGAGGAGACGACCCGGCCCATGCGCCTGGGAGGTCTGCCCGACCTCCAGAAGCGCGCGAGGGCCTGAGCGGATGGAGACACTGCAACTGGCGGAAACGCTGATCGCCCGGGCATCGGTGACGCCGGACGACCGCGGCTGCCAGGCGTTGATCGCCGACCGGCTCTCACGCGCCGGCTTCGCGTGCGAAACCCTGATATGCGGCCCCGACGACGGCCGCGTGACCAACCTCTGGGCCGTGCGTCGCGGCGCACGGCCGGGCCCGACGCTGGTGTTCGCGGGCCACACCGACGTCGTCCCGCCCGGCCCGCTGGGCGCATGGCGCAGCGACCCCTTCGTGCCGACCCACCGCGAAGGCAAGCTGTACGGCCGAGGCGCGGCCGACATGAAAAGCTCTCTCGCGGCGATGGTCGTCGGCGTCGAGGAGTTCGTGCAACGCCACCCGGCGCATGCGGGTGCCATTGCCTTCCTGCTCACGAGCGACGAGGAAGGTCCGGCGGTCGATGGCACGGTGAAGGTGTGCGAGTTGCTGCGCTCGCGCGGCGAGCGGCTCGATTGCTGCATCGTGGGAGAGCCGACATCCGTCGAGCGGCTCGGAGACATGATCAAGAACGGGCGGCGCGGATCGCTCTCAGGCCGGCTCACGCTGAAGGGCGTGCAGGGCCACATTGCCTACCCTCACCTCGCGCGAAATCCGATTCACCAATTGGCGCCCGCGCTGGCGGAACTGGTGCGAATCGAATGGGACCGGGGCAACGACCACTTCCCGCCGACGAGCTGGCAGGTCTCGAACATCCATGCCGGCACGGGCGCAGGCAACGTGATTCCGGGCGAGGTCATCATCGACTTCAACTTCCGCTTCTGCACTGAGTCGACGCCCGAAGGCCTGAAGGCGCGGGTGCACGACGTGCTCGACAGGCACGGGCTGGAATACCGGCTCGACTGGACGCTCGGCGGCGAGCCCTTCCTCACCCCGACCGGCCCGCTGA
>DASTGE010000101.1:0-3867 GCA_035719405.1 Burkholderiaceae bacterium | reverse complement strand
GTGTGCTGGGCGTTCTATACCGTCATGACCCATGCCGGTGCCGAGCGTAAGCCACAGGCAGAGCGCAAAGCGGCGAAGGAGCGTAAGTCCGCGGCCGAGGTTAGCCGCGCGGCCACGCTCAGGCCAAAGGAGGGAGTCGCCTGATGCACTCGATCCCCGGCCGCCGCATCATTCTCGGACTGTTTCTGGTCTTCCTGCTGTTACCGATCTATTGGCTGGTCAACATGAGCTTCAAGACCAACAACGAGATCATCTCGACTATGACGCTTTGGCCGCACCAGCCGACGCTCGCGCATTACCGCCGCATCTTCACTGACGAGAGCTGGTACACCGGCTATATCAATTCGCTGGAATATGTCGTCATCAACACCATCATATCGATCTCGGTCGCGCTGCCGGCGGCCTATGCCTTCTCGCGCTACCGCTTCCTCGGCGACAAGCATCTGTTCTTTTGGCTATTGTCGAACCGCATGGCGCCGGCCGCGGTCTATGCGCTGCCGTTCTTCAACCTGTACTCGGCCATCGGGCTTTTCGACACCCCCTGGGCGGTCGCGCTCGCGCATTGCATCTTCAATGTGCCGCTGGCGGTCTGGATTCTCGAAGGTTTTGTGTCTGGCGTGCCGCGCGAGATCGACGAGACCGCGTTCCTCGACGGCTACTCCTTCCCGCGCTTCTTCATCAAGATCCTGGTGCCGCTGATCGCATCGGGCATCGGGGTCGCTGCCTTCTTCTGCTTCATGTTCTCCTGGGTCGAACTGTTGCTCGCGCGCACGCTGACCTCGGTCGCGGCCAAGCCGATATCAGCCGTCATGACGCGCACGGTGTCCGCGGCTGGCATGGACTGGGGCCTGCTCGCGGCGGCCGGTGTGCTCACCATCATTCCGGGCGCGCTCGTGATCTGGTTCGTCCGCAATTATATCGCGCGCGGTTTCGCGCTCGGTCGGGTGTAGTCGTGTTCAAAACGCGCCGCAGTTCACACTTCACCTCGCCCGCAAGCGGGAAGAGGGAGCACAGCTCGATGCGTGGCAGGAGTTGAGTCATGGAAAGCATCGCATGGATGGCCTGGACCCTGCCGACCGCGATCTTCTTCGCGCTGCTGGCGTGCACGCTCGCGGTCATGACCTATCTTGCCGTCGCCTATCCTGAAGCCGAGCGCGTCGCCATCTTGCGGATACCGACTACGCGCGGCGACCGCCTGTTTGTCTCGCTGATCCTGGCCGCCGTGATCCACCTGTTGTGGATCGGCCTCGTCGGGACCGACCAGATCGCGACGCTGCCGATCGGTGAGGACGGATTCGAGATTTCGAGCCTCTGGCTCGCAACCGCGATTTCGCTTGGGTTCGCCGTGCTGATCTTCCGCACGGTCTGATCGCAGGTGAAAAAAGCAGATCCGGAATCAACCCGGGCCTGAACCATGTTTGTCGCAGCTAACGGAGGAACAACATGCGACATATAACGAGAAGCAAGGGACCTTCCAGGGCCCGGGTTCTGATGATGACCAGCGCTTTCGCGCTGATCGCCTCGAGTGCCGTCACTGGGCCTGCTCGCGCTGACGAAGCGGCCGCCAAGAAGTGGATCGACAGCGAATTCCAGCCGTCGACCTTCTCCAAGGACGACCAGTTGAAGGAGATGCAGTGGTTCATCAAGGCCGCTGAACCCTTCAAGGGCATGGAGATCAACGTCGTCTCCGAGACGCTGACGGTGCACGAATATGAATCACGCACGCTCGCGAAAGCGTTCGAGGAGATCACCGGCATCAAGGTCAAGCACGACATCATTCAGGAAGGCGACGTCGTCGAGAAGATTCAGACCCAGATGCAATCCGGCAAAAACGTCTATGACGGCTGGATCAACGACTCGGACTTCATCGGCACGCACTTCCGCTACGGCCAGGCCGTCGACCTGACGGAGTGGATGGCGGGCGAGGGCAAAGAAGTCACCGACCCCATGCTCGACGTCAACGACTTCATCGGCAAGTCGTTCACGACGGCGCCGAACGGCCATCTCTACCAGCTGCCCGATCAGCAGTTCGCGAACCTCTATTGGTTCCGCTACGACTGGTTCCAGAATCCTGAGTACAAGGCCAAGTTCAAGGCCAAGTATGGCTACGATCTCGGCGTGCCAGTGAATTGGTCGGCTTATGAGGACATCGCCGAGTTCTTCACCAATGACATCAAGGAGATCAACGGCGTCCGCATCTATGGCCATATGGACTATGGCAAGAAGGATCCTTCGCTCGGCTGGCGTTTCACCGACGCCTGGCTGTCGATGGCCGGCAACGGCGACAAGGGCATTCCGAACGGGTTGCCGGTCGACGAATGGGGCATCCGCATGGAAGGCTGCCGTCCGGTCGGCTCCTCCGTCGAGCGCGGCGGCGACGTCAATGGCCCGGCGGCGGTCTATTCGATCGTCAAATATCTCGACTGGATGAAGAAGTATGCTCCGCCCCAGGCGCAAGGCATGACCTTCTCCGAATCGGGACCGGTGCCGTCGCAGGGCGCTATCGCGCAGCAGATCTTCTGGTACACCGCCTTCACCGCCGACATGGTGAAGGCAGGCCTGCCCGTGATGAATGCCGACGGCACGCCGAAGTGGCGCATGGCGCCGTCGCCTCATGGCTCCTACTGGAAGGACGGCATGAAGCTCGGCTACCAGGATGTGGGGTCGGCGACGCTTCTGAAGTCGACTCCCCTCGATCGCCGCAAGGCCGCCTGGCTCTATCTGCAGTTCATCGTCTCCAAGACGACGAGCCTCAAGAAGAGCCATGTCGGTCTCACGTTCATCCGCGAATCCGACATCTGGGACAAGTCGTTCACCGAACGCGCGCCAAAGCTCGGCGGCTTGATCGAGTTCTATCGCTCGCCGGCGCGCGTGCAGTGGACCCCGACCGGTAACAACGTGCCGGACTATCCGAAACTGGCGCAGCTGTGGTGGCAGAACATCGGCGATGCGTCGTCCGGTGCAAAGACGCCGCAGCAGGCAATGGACGCACTCGCGGCCGCGCAGGACTCGGTGATGGAGCGCTTGGAGAAGTCGAAGGTGCAGGGCGACTGCGGACCAAAGCTCAACAAGAAGGAAACGGCGGAGTATTGGTTCAACAAGTCGGCCAAGGACGGCAACATCGCGCCGCAGAGCAAGCTGGCCAACGAGAAGCCGAAGGGCGAGACCATCGACTACGACACGCTGATCAAGTCCTGGCCGGCTACCCCGCCCAGGCGCGCGGAAGCGAAGTGACGACTAAGTACATCGTCATGGCCGGCCCTGACGCAGCCATCCATCAAGACACAAAGGCCGGGAACGATCCCGGCCTTTGCCTTGCTCTCGACAGCGCGGCTCTACCCCCTCATCCCTGGGAGCTTGGCGATAGCCAAGCTCCTAAGAATAGGGCCAGATATCCGCATTCTCCCGGGGATGCGAAGTATGATGGCGGCGCGTCTTGGTTGCACGATTCCTCGCTAAGCTCGGTCTGCTCGGGCGCACGCTCCTCAGCATGAGGGGTTAACACGCGAGATCAGGGAAGGAGTTTACTCATGCGCATGATCTTCCGCTGCGATCCCGCGCTCGAACCATATCTGCCGCGGCCCTATCCAGCGCGCAGCGCGCTGCCCGACTGGCTGCGCAAAATGCCGGCGACTGCGCATTCCGACATCCACGGCCGCGATATCCGCACGGTCAAACAATGCCCGCCTTTCGTCGATGCGATGGCCTATGGCGTGATGATCCCGCTGCCCTGCGACGTCAGGGTGACTGGCGGCGAATTTGTCTGGGATTGGGACGTTCCGGAGCCCGCGACGTCAGGCCATCCGCGCGCGCCGCTCAGCTTTCATCCGCCAGCGCGGTTTGCGGGCGCCCCGTTTGCCAACGGAC
>DASTGE010000100.1:0-13607 GCA_035719405.1 Burkholderiaceae bacterium | reverse complement strand
GCCTGGTACCTGCTGACCGGCTACCGCGCCGGCAGGTATGTGCCATACGTCCAGGTGAGCAGGCGCACCCCGGTCTCGTCCGACAGCCTCATGACCTTCCCCCAACGGACGCTCGCCGCCGGCCTGCGTTGGGACGCATTCAACAAGGTTGCAGTGAAGGTGCAGCTGGAACGGATCAAGACCGACAACACGCCCGGCGTCAGCTTCTTGACCCCGTTTGTCGAATCCTCGCTCTTTCCTCTGAACGTCCCGGTCACCCGGCCTGTCACGACGGTGAGCCTCGCCGTCGACTTCGTTTTCTGACCGGAGGCCGCCACTATGACGCGCCAATTCATCGTCACCGCCGTCGCCTCGCTGCTGCTGGCCGGCACTGCCCGAGCCGACATCGTCATCATTTGCCACCCTTCAGCCGGCGCCCTCAGCCCCGAGCAGGTTGCCGAGGTCTACCAGGGAAAGAGCAACCTGGCCCTGCCGATCGATCTTCCGGAAGCATCGGGTCTGCGCAACGACTTCTACAAGAAGGTGACCGGCAAAGAACCTGGGCAGATCAAGGCGCTGTGGGCACGCCTGGCCTTTTCCGGAAAAGCACTGCCACCCAGGGAAATGGGGGACGCGAGCGCAGTAAAGAAGGCGGTGGCTGCCGACCCCAAGGCGATCGGCTACATCGACAAGTCAGCGCTCGACGCCAGCGTCAAGGTACTGCTGCCGTTGAACTGAGGCAGGACTCGGCTGTGTGGGAAGCCAAGGAAGGCCAGGAGTCACATGAAATTCCGCACCAGGATCTGGCTGCTGCCTGCGGTGACCGCCTGCATCTTCGCGGCCGGCTGCGGCGTCAGCTACCTTGTCGGCACACACACTTCGCAGGCTCTTACCACGCTGCGCGCCGAGGACTACCCGTTCAAGGAAGCAGTCGACCGTTTGATCGGGCAGATCGACCTTTTCCGCGCCGCGGTCCAGTCCGCCGCGGCAGAGGGCGACAGCGACAAGGTCAATGAAGCACGCGCGTTTGCGAAGGCGGCTCGCGCCGAACTGGAACGAATCGCAGCACTGCGTGCTTATGCCGGCCAAGCCAGGCCGCTGGTCGAGGCGCTGGAAGCCTATGAGCCCGCGGCAATCCAGGCGGCGCTTGCAATGGCCGGCAAAGGCCAGGCTGGCGACTCGATACAGCGGATGGCCGAGGGCAAGGCCGCATTGGACAAGCTGCTGATGTCGAATCGCGACGCGGCAGCCCATGCGGTCAGCCAATCGATTTCGTCAGCCGAGGTCGGTGTGAAGCGCGGCCTGACCGTCCTGGTGTTCACCGGTCTGGCGATCCTGGCTGCCATTGGCACGGCATCGGTGATGGTGCTGCGATCGGTCTGGCGAGACCTTGGCGACGAGCCCGAAGCGCTGCGCCGACGGGTGCGGCGCATCGCAGACGGCGACCTGGGTGTGGCGGCCGCGATTGGCAAGCCCCCACCACCCGATTCGCTTGCCGACACGCTCAGCCGAATGCGTCAGCGGCTGTCGGCCATCGTCGCGGATATCCGGGAGGCGGCGGACCACATCACCCGCGCGGCAGAGGATGTGGCCACAGGCAACCAGCACCTGAGCGATCGAACGGAACAGGGCGCAGCCAGCCTGCAACGGACGGCGGCCACAACGGAACAGATCACCGCGACCGTCATGCGGGCGGCGGAGTCCGCCCATCAGGCCAGTGCGCTCGCCCAGCAGGCCAGTGCGTCGGCCACTGAGGGCGGACAGATCGTCGGGAACGTCGTGCTCGGCATGGGCGAGATCATCAACGCCTCACAGCGGATCAGCGAGATCATCAGTGTGATCGACGGAATCGCCTTCCAGACCAACATCCTTGCGTTGAACGCCGCGGTCGAAGCAGCTCGGGCAGGTGAACAAGGCCGCGGGTTCGCCGTGGTGGCCGGCGAAGTGCGCTCATTGGCACAGCGCTGCGCAGGCGCGGCCAAGGAGATCAAGGCGCTGATCATGGACAGCGTCGCGCGCGTCGATCAAGGGTCCGCCCTTGTGGAGAAGGCGGGGCACACCATCGAGAAGGTCGTCGCGTCGATTCATCGGGTCAATGACGTGATGGGTTCGATTCGCGACGCCAGCGCCGAGCAAAGCAACGGAGTCGCCCAGGTCGGTCAGGCCATCTGCGAACTCGACCGGGCCACGCAGCAGAACGCAGCTCAGGCCGAACAAAGCGCTGCTGCTGCGGCAACCTTGAAGGAACAAGGCCGCCAACTCACCGATGCGGTGGCCTACTTCAAGCTGCCGGGGGCATTGCAACGGTAGGGTCGACCATCGGGCACATCGGATGCTCCGAACTGGTGGTCGTGCCGCGGCCCACAATGAGTGGTGCATCATTGGGGCACGCGATGAGACTCGAGCCGTTCTCGACAGTCGATACGGTGGCGTTCACGACGACCCGTGACGCGCTTCTGCGGCGCCGTGGGAGGCCATTGCGAGAGGGACGCAATGTGGTCGGCTTGATCGAGCTCGACTATGGCGACGTCGTGTTCCGCTTCCAGGACTGCGGCCGACTGGAGGAAGTGACCGCGCGCGCAGGTGCTGCACCTTGGGTCAATAGCGGTGCCATTCCCGACGCTGGCATCCTTCGTACGAAACAACGATCCCGCGCTGTTCGAGCGAGCCGGCTTTATCGTGAGCCCGCGATACGGCCTGGCCTTCGCACCCGATTCCCCGGATTGGGTGACTGCACTTGCTGCGCATTGCATCGGTGAATGGCGGGCGTTGTGAACGCGAGAGACTGATGCAGCCGCGCTGCATCAGTCTCTCGCGCAATCGCGCTACCAATTGACAGAGACAAAAGGGCAGAGACAAAGCCCCCGGCCGGCATCAAGGAAATCCGATCCATTCCGTACGCGCCATCGCGCCGCTCATAAGCTGCATCGCAAGGCCAAACTTCGAAGGGCTCCGCTTATGAAATTCCTGCTGTTTCTCGCCTTGTTGCCTGCCTGGCTCGGAAGCGCGTTTGCGCAGGCCACCACCTTTCCCTCGCGCCCGATCACCATCATCGTGCCGTTCGGCCCCGGCGGGGTGGCCGACATTACCGCACGCACCGTGGGACAGGCAATGTCGGCCTCGTTGAAGCAGGCCGTTGTCATTGACAACCGGCCGAGCGCAGGCGCGGTGGTCGGCTCGGCAGCGGTTGCAAAGGCGGCACCGGACGGCTACACGCTGCTGCTGATGAGCAACGCCAACGCGGTCAGCGCCGTGCTCTTCCGAAAACTGCCCTACCAGCCCGTGAAGGACTTCGCGCCGATCGGCACGCTCGGTTACTTCGACCTCGCGCTGTTCGTGCCCAACGACTCGCCCTTGAAGAGCGTGCAGGACCTGATTGCCCGTGCGAAGGCGCAGCCAGGCAAGTTGACCATTGGAACGATCGCTGTAGGCAGCACTCAGAACCTCGCTGCCGAGTTGTTCAAGACCGCCGCCGGCATCGATGCCCTGGTCGTTCCGTACAACGGCACGCCTGCCTTGCAGACCGCCCTGCTCGCAGGTCAGGTCGACGTGGGATTCGAGGTGCTTGCGGCAATGAGGTCGCAAATCGCGCCGGCGCCCAAAGGCCTGCGAGCGCTCGCCGTGACATCCGACAAGCGCTTCGCCGGATTGCCCAACGTGCCCACGGTGCAGGAATCCGGCGTCTCCAAGTACAACGTCGCGTCATGGAACGCGCTCGCCGCACCGGCCGGCACGCCCCCACAAGTGATCGACAAGCTCAATGCCGCCATTGCCGATGCCGTGAAGCGGCCCGACGTGCAGCAGCGCCTGCAGACACTGGGCGTGCGAGCCCAGGCGAGCGCGCCGGCGGAACTGTCGCAGCTGTTGAATTCTGAAATTCAGCGCTGGAAGCAGGTCATCGTCAGCGCGAAGATTCCGCTCCAATGAGGCGGCGCCTCGCTTCCGAATGCCGCGTGGGTGGTTTTTTGGAGGGTGTGCATTCCTTCTTGAAGACAGTTGCGATCGAAAGCGCGCAGAACCCACCCGCACACGGGCGCAGTCAAGGCCCACGCGGAGCCGGTCGCGGTCATATCCCACGATCGGGTGGTCGGCGTGCCGGCATGCGGTTGCGGCAACATATACTGCAGATCGCACGCTCTTGGGCAACACTGGAGAATTCCTCGCGATCGCGCCCCACTTCAGCATGGCAAGTGGGGCGCAAGGTGAGGGCTTGTCCGGAGTTGCCCTTGCAGGAGAAGTCTGCCTGCAGCAGGCGCAGCAATACGCCAAGGGAAGCGCTCAATCATTCCCGGCGAGTGCGCGCGCTTTAGTTTGGGACGAGCAAGACGCAACCGCTGCCATAGCCGAAGCTATTGGCGGATTTGTAACGCGTCGAACCGCCTCAGGCGAGAATGCGCGGCGCGCGGGAATTTGTTCAGCGCTTTCCGAGACTTCGACTGCGAGACCAATTCGCGGAAATGCTCTCACTTGCGGTGGTTCGACACGCCGCAATTGCGGGATCAGCTGCTGGTATCGCCTCGATCATCAGGAATTGACGATTTGGACCGCGTTGCCCGCAACTTGAATACCCTGGCTGACCTTCGCCGCGTGCCTTTTGCCCTGCGCGCCTGCATCGTCGCCGCCGCCCTTGCCGTGGCCCCTGCAATGTCCCCGGCGTCAATACCTGACGGCAAAGCCTCGCGCCTTTATGAGGATGCGTTGCAACGGTTCGAGCGCAAGGATGTAGCCGGCGCCGTCATCCAATTGAAGAATGCGCTTCAGATCGACAAGACACTGCTTCCAGTGCATGTCCTGCTCGGCAAGGCACTGATGGCCAATGGCCAGGCAGCCGCAGCGGAAATCGCCCTCAACGAGGCGCTGCGCCTCGGGGTGAACCGGGCGGAGGTTGCACTGCCGCTCGCTCAGTCGTACATCGCGCAGGGCAAGCAGAAGGAGATGCTCAATTCGCCACACCTGACGCCTGCGGGCCTGCCCGCCGGAGTGCAGTTCCAGCTGCTGCTTCAGCGGGCGATCGCAGCTGGCGACCTTGGCGATCTCAAGTCGGCGATGAAAAACATCGAGGAGGCCCGCTCCGTCGACCCGCGCTCGCCCGACTCCTGGATCGTGGAGGTGCCGCTGCGAATCCGGAACCGGGAACTCAAGGAAGCGTCAGCTGCTGCGGACAAGGCGATGGCGTCGAGCGGAGGCACGGCCGCCGCCTGGTACCAGAAGGCCATGGTCGAGCACGTGGGTGGAAATGTGCGCGCGGCACTGGCGGGATACGACAAGGCCGTCACGCTCGATGCCGATCACGTGGAGGCACGACTGGCACGCGCGGGGCTCTACCTTGACCTCGAGCGAGCCGGGGAGGCAGCGGCGGAGGTCGAGGAACTGCGCAAGCGATTTCCCAAGGAACCACGCAGCGCGTACCTCGCGGCGCTCCTGGCCGAACGGAAGGGAGATGCGCAGGCGGCGCAAGCGCGCTTGCGTGAGGTGACCGCGCTGCTGGATGCGGTGCCGCTGGACTACATCCGCTACCGGCCCCAGATGCTGATGCTCAACGGGCTGGCGCACTTCGGCCTTTCCGAACTCGAAAAGGCCAAGCCCTATTTCGAAGCATTGCTGCCGCGCGCGCAGACGCCGCTGCCGGCGTTGAAGCCGCTCGCGCAGATCCATTTGGCCGAACGCAATCCGGAGCGCGCCGCGGAACTGCTCGAGTGGTACATGCGTGCACATCCATCGGACGTCCAGGGCATGGTGTTGCTCGCCTCGGCCTACGTCGCCAAGGGACAGAACACGAAGGCGTTCGACCTGCTGCAGGAAGCCCTTCACAACAACGACACGCCGCAGATGCGATCCGTGCTGGGCATGAGCCTGCTGGGCAACGGCCGCTGGCAGGACGCGCTGCCGGAACTCGAGGCCGCCTTCAAGCGCGACCCCCGGGGCCAGACGTATGCAGGCAGCATGCTCACGATGCTCTATCTCAAGAACGGCCAACTGCCGAAGGCCGAGGCTATCGGTCAGGCGCTGGTCAAACAGGATCCCTCGAATCCCGTCTTCCACAACCTGTTCGGCATGGTGCTGGCGCGCACGGGTAATGCCGCCGGTGCCCGAAAGGCGTTCGAGCAGGCCTTGAAGATCGACGACAGGTTGTCGGCTCCAAAACTCAACCTGGCGCGACTCGACATGAATGAGCGGGCATTCGATGCCGCCGAAGGCCGCCTGGCACCGCTGCTGAAGGCCGACGAACGCAATGTCGATGCGCGGCTCGAAGCAGCGAGGTTGGCGGCACTGCGCGGCAGGGACGAAGACGAGCAGGCATTGCTCGAGAAGGCAAACGAACTCAGCACTGCTCGCGATCCTCGCGCCGGACTGGCGTTGATCGCCCTGCATTTGCGACGAGGCAAGCCTGCCGCGGCGGTCGAAGTCGCGAAGCGACTTGCTTCCCGCCGGCCAGAAGACGTCACGGTGCTGCTGGCCTATGCCAAGGCGCAGAACATCAATGGCGACACGACAGGTGCCCGCTCCACGCTGTCCAAGGCGACCACGCTGGCAGGCTACAGCGCGCCGCAGCAGCTCGAGATCGCCTCTTTGCAGGTGGCAGCAGGCAATCCGGCCGGCGCCCATTACAGCGCGGAGAAGGCGCTCGCTGCGGTGCCCGACTTCCTTCCGGCGCAGGCCCTGCTCGTCGATCTCGAACTTCGGCAAGGAGACACGACCAAGGCCGATCAATTGGCGCGGAAGATCACCGCCAGTCATCCGCAGCGTGCCATTGGCTACAGCCTGCTCGGGGACGTCGCCGCCACACGAGGACAAGGCGCCGCGGCCCTGGAAGGTTTTCGCAAGGCCCATCAACTGGAGCCGAACACCGAATCCTTCCTCCGGCTGTTCAAGGCCACCTCCCTGCAGGAAGGCAACGAAGCCGCGCAACGGCTGGCGGAAGCCTGGGTCAAGGCGCATCCCAAGGACATACGCGCCCGCAAGGCGTTGGGCGACGCCCTCGCGCGCGGCGGCAACCTGGCAGCTGCGCGCAGCACTTACGAGGCATTGTTGAAAGTAAGCCCGGACGATGCGGAAGCGATGAACAACCTCGCGAACCTGCTGCTCAGGGTGAAGGATCGCGCCGCATTGGAAGTCGCGGAGCGGGCTCTGGCGCTGGCGCCGCAGAACACGAACGTCATCGACACCGTCGGCTGGGCCGCCTTGCAGGCCGGGCAGTCCGATCGCGCACTGCAACTGCTGCGCGACGCACGTCTGCGGGATCCGGCCAACAACGAAGTCCGCTATCACCTTGCGGCGGTGCTCGCGAAAGCAGGTCGTCGCGATGAGGCCCGCGAGGAACTGCAGGCTGCCCTTCGTTCGGGCCGTCCTTTCGACAGCGCCGGCGAGGCCAGGTCTTTGATGAGCACACTCAATTGAAGGGATCGGCACCCGGCGGCCTTTGTGCGATGTACGAACCTGTAAAATGTTTTTGGACTTGCCGACTTTTGCAAGTCTTCATTTCAAGAAGTACTTCCGGAGGCACCGCCTCCACATTGGAGAGGAGAGGTCATCGATGACGTATGTCGCAAGTTTCTTGCGTCCGTTGCTCGCTTTCGTGGCAGCTGCTGCCTTGGCACCCGCGACACAGGCCGCCGCGACCTGGAACATGGACTCATGTACCCAGAACGCAGTCAACCAGAACAACTTTGGAAATAGCTATTCGTGTTCGGGTGGGTCGGGCAACCCCAGCATCACCGCGACAGGATGGTCGAACACTGGTAGCTGGTATTCCTTCGCGGATGCCTACATCGCCGAGTACGCCGGGGGCGGCTTCGGCGTGAAAAGCCGGGCTGAGGGACTTTCCGCCACCTCTCCGGATCATGCGATCGATAGCAGCGGAAGCACTGATGCGTTGCTGCTGTCGTTTTCGCAAACCGTCGCACTGAACTCCATCAAGCTCGGCTGGACCAACGTTGATTCCGACGTCAGTCTATTGCGCTACACAGGCAGCGGTTCGCCTGTCAGTGGGACGAGCATCAACACCTCCAGCGGCTGGGAACTGGTGGGGCACTACCCCGACGTGCCTACCAATGTAGCGACGACCGTGAACCCGGGCAACAAGACGTCGAGCTGGTGGCTGATCAGCGCGTTCGATTGGAACAACGGCGGTCCATTCCCTAGCACCCCGATGACGATGGGCGACGACTACTTCAAGGTGCTGGCAGTGGCGGCGACCCCGGGCACTCTCATTTCCAACGGTGGCGGTTCGGCGCCCGAACCCTCATCGCTGGCCCTGGCCGCAATGGGACTGTTCGGCGCCGGCTACGCAAGATATGGCCGTCGGACGACAAGAAGCTGATTAAGGCGACGGTAAGAAGGCGCTGCCCAATTCCCCGCGAGGGGGCGCGCCTCGATTTGGGATGGGATGCAAGGCGCAAAGCACAGCCATGGCCCAAGCTATGGCGCTATGGCGCGCATTTGCAACGCCGCATTACGCCCAAAGCGAGGATGCGCGGACCCGAGGGAATTGTTCAGCGCCTCCCCAAGTGAGTCCCTGACGGGGAGCATATCCCCGCTATTGAGCTATGTGGTGTCGGGGATCCACACCACCGTTTGCTTAGGCTGTGCTCATGGTTTGCGAGTTGCGTCGCCGTCACGCCCCATCGCGTTGCACTTTCAGCATCGGCAAACGGAACAGTTCGACGCGCAACGATGACGGCCCCTGACTGGTTCACCTTCAACGCCGCCTTCATCAGGTCCCGCAGAACGTGCGGTAGCCAGCCGTGACTTCCGGGGCCGCAGGGCGCGCATACCTTTCCAGGCCAGGACGCTCCTCGAAAGGTTGAGCAAGGACTTCCAGCAAGCGCGTGAAAGGGCCCAGGTCAGAGTCGGCGCTGGCCGCTTCCAGCGCTTCCTCGACTCGAAGGTTGCGTGGGATGTAAATCGGATTCACGCGCCGCATTGACTGCGCCCGCTCCCCGGCCGTTGACGCTTCGCCTGCGGCCCGCTGACGCCAGCGAATGAGCCAATCGGCGAGCGGTTTGGTGTCTTCAAACAGCGCCTGCAACCGCAGGCCCTCACCCTCAGCAGCATCCGCGAGATAACGCCACGCGAGCGTATGGTCGATGGACTGGGCCTGCAATATTGCGAGCCAGTCGCGCGCCAATGCCTCGTCGCCCGCGTCCTCGCGAGGCAAACCCATCTTGGCGCGAGCACCGTCGAGCCAATGGCGTTCGTAATCGGCGGGGAATTCGTCAATCACTTCTGTTGCGCGCGGCACCGCTCGCTCGGGCTGCTCCGGGTCCATCAGCGGAAGCAGGCTTTCAGCCAGGCGAGCGAGGTTCCAGCGCGCGATGAGCGGCTGATTCGCATACGCATAACGGCCGTGTGTATCGATGGAGCTGAACACGGCTTCCGGGTTCCAGGCTTCCATGAACGCGCACGGCCCATAGTCGATCGTCTCGCCGGAGATCGTCATGTTGTCGGTATTCATCACGCCGTGGATGAAGCCGACGTGCATCCAGCGTGCGACAAGTCCAGCCTGCCGCTCGGCGACCGCACGCAGCAGTGCGAGGTAGCGATCGGGATGATTTGCAAGCGCCGGATCGTGACGGGCAATCGCGTAATCGGCCAGCTTGCGCAGTTTGTCGATCTGCCCCCGTGCGGCAAAGTACTGGAAGGTGCCCACGCGCAAATGACTCGCGGCCACGCGAGTCAGGACGGCGCCGGGCAATACATCTTCGCGAAACACGGGCTCGCCCGTGGCGACCGCGGCCAGCGCGCGCGTGGTCGGAATACCGAGCGCGTGCATTGCCTCGCCGATGATCGCCTCTCGCAACACAGGGCCGACTGCCGCCTTGCCGTCCCCGCCCCGAGAGAACGGAGTCCGTCCTGAGCCTTTGAAAGCGACGTCGCGCCTATTGCCGTTGCGGTCGATCACCTCGCCCAGCAGCAATGCCCGGCCGTCGCCGAGCGAAGGCGAGAAGCCGCCGAACTGATGGCCGGCGTAGGCCTGTGCGATGGGTGTCGCGCCTTCCGGGACCTCGTTGCCGGAGAAGATCGCCGCACCACGTTTGCCGTCGAGCGCCTCCGCGTCAAGCCGGAGTTCGACGGCAAGCTCACGATTGAAAAACAGCATCGCCGGGGCCGGAACCTTGGCCGGCTGCCACGGCACTGCCAGCTCCGACAACTCAAGGGCATAGGAATTGTCGAAGCTGAACGAGGAACGGACGAGGGTTTCGGACATGGGCGGCACCGCTGTGTCAGGAATGCGAAGTAAGAGCTCATCATGCCGACGACAAGGAAGTGGCGCTCGGGCCGCTGCGGCAAGTCGCTCTGAGGGCAGGGTTGTAGTGAGGGCGCGGCCCATGCGGACACCTGCGCGGCGCCTCGACACTACACTTGTCCGACATCATGGTCGCTCTGCCTTGTTGCATGACGATGGAAAAAACCAGCAACGACCCGCTCGAAACCCGCCTCGTACGCGTGTACGGACGTGTGCAGGGGGTCGGCTATCGCTGCGCGTGTGTGCAGCAAGCTCGCAAAATGGGTGTGACCGGCTGGGTCCGCAACCGGATGGACGACTCCGTCGAGGCCATGCTTCAGGGCACTTCGAGCCAGCTGGATCGGATGTGCAATTGGATGCGCGACGAGGTGTCGACCGCATTGGTCGAGGACATGAACATCACCGAAGTGCCCCCGCCGTTCCTCAGGTTCGACCGCTTCGAGCAACGGCCGACCGAATGAAGCGGCATATCCGGACCAAATGAATCGGCAAAATTCGTTGGCACGATAGCTGCCACATTCGGCGCTTCCCATCGACTAGACTGGCGGCTCGGGTGCTGCGTCGGGGGTGACGCCGCAGGTTTGCGCGAAGGTCGGGCCGCCTCGCGGGTACGAGTACGAGCCTGGAACCGATGCATCCCCAACCCGTCGAACTCATCGCCACCTGCCTCTTCGCGGTGGCCCTCATCCACACGTTCGCCGCAAAGCAGATCGAGCGGCTTTCCCACCGATGGCCGAGGCATGCCGGCCCGCTCCACCTGCTCGGCGAGGTGGAAGTGGTGTTCGGCCTCTGGGCCATCGTGCTTGTCATCACGATGGCCTTCGCAGCGGGCGGAAAACAGGCCCTGGCCTATGCCGACTCGCGCAACTACAGCGAGGCCTTGTTCGTCTTCGTGATCATGGTCATGGCAGGATCGAGACCGGTGCTCGAATCGGTCACGCATGTGATCAACGCGATGGCCAGGCTGCTGCCCTTGCCGAGACCGCTGACCCGCACATGGCTCGGTCTTGCGGCGGTTCCGCTGACGGGGTCACTGATCACCGAGCCGGCGGCGATGACGATCGCCGCGCTGATGCTCGCGCCGCTGGCATTCCGGCCAGACATGCCCGAGCCCCCCAAGTACCTCGCCCTCGGCGTTCTTTTCGTCAATGTGTCGATCGGAGGAACGCTCACCTCCTACGCCGCGCCGCCCGTGCTGATGGTGGCCTCGACATGGCATTGGGACAGCCTCCACATGCTCGTGAACTTCGGTTGGAAGGCAGCCCTCGCGGTGATCGTCAACGCCTCGCTGGCAGTGTTCGCGCTGCGCAGGCATCTGTCGGGGTTGAGTGAAGCGGCAGCCGAAGGGCAACCCGATGGGAGGGTTCCGTGGCCAGTGGTGGCGATCCACCTGGCGCTGCTCGCCGGGGTCGTGGCGCTCGCTCACCATCCTGTCGCGTTTCTCGGTCTCTTCCTGTTGTTTCTTGGATTCGCGCAGGCGTATGAGCGCCACCAGAATCCGCTGCTCATCAGGGAAGGATTGCTGGTGGGCTTCTTTCTCGCCGGTCTGGTCGTGCTCGGAGGGCTGCAGCAATGGTGGCTTCAACCCGTGGTGTCGGCGCTGAAGCCGCTCGCCTTGTTCTTCGGGGCGCTCGGTCTCACCGCCGTCGCCGACAACGCGGCGCTGACCTATCTCGGATCACTCATTCCCGGCATGAGCGCGCAGTCAAAGTACATGCTGGTCGCAGGCGCTGTGGCCGGTGGTGGACTGACCGTCATCGCCAATGCGCCGAATCCTGCAGGGCTGGCATTGCTCAAGGGAGGGTTCGCCGACGAATCGGTCGGGGCCGGGGGCCTGCTGCTCGGCGCACTCGTGCCAACCATCGTCGCAGCCGCGATGTTCCTGCTGCTCTGAGTGCCCCCGCCCGCTGCACGCCGTTCGAACAGCGCAAGGAGGGCGTCAGTACTCCACGTCGATGACCTTCCTCTTCTCCGTCGCGTCGAACACGAGCGTCGCGGGCCAGTTCGGCCAGTATGTGCGGAGCGCCCACGGCGCGTTCGGGTTGCCGTAGCGCGCAAAGTTCGCGAGGCTTGCCATCATGGCTCGCGATAGCGCAAGGCGACCGGGTCTGTTGGCCTTGTCGAAGGTCACGTTGGCGAACAGCGATGGCTCGAAGTTGCCGAAGATGAACGGCAGATCGAACAGGTGCGCGGCGCCGTAGATGTCGTTCCAGGGTGCGGGCTCCTCGTCCCAGTCAAAGCGGTAATACCAGACTTCGTGCCTTTGCTGTGCGCTCAGGGCGTCGAGGATGTTGTCGCGGCTGGCAAGGAAGAAGCGACGATTCAGAAGGTCCGTCAGGGCATTGAAGCCGGTCACCGGCTTGTCGACCGGGAGGTAGACCGCGGGAATCCATTGCTCAAGCGTGACGCTGGGTGCAGCCTCCGGGTTGTAGCCGAACTGAATCTTGAAAAGATCGGCATCGCTGACGATCCGACCCGACGCAGAGCCACCGACAAGCGGCAGGAAGGCCGGGAAAAGCTTCGCCTCGTCGCGGGTATTCCCGGCGAGAACGGGGACACGCAGGTACTCGCCGGCCTTGATTGCCTGCACCGGATTGGTCGCCAGCACGGTACCGTCCGGGATGGGCCCGGAGCCGCCGAGCCCAAGGGCGATGAGGCGGAAGACCAGTGTGTTGAGCAAGCTCTCGGGGCTCCTGCTGCGCAGGTACTCGGCGATCTCGGACGTGGTGTGGCTGGCGATCCAGGCATCGGCGGCGGCTGCGTCGGGGACGGTCTTGTCGGCAATCAACTGCTGCTTCAGCAGCGCATTACCCTGCAGCAGATAGGTGGAGGCCGGAGCCAGTGTCGGAATGCTGCCGGCCGGCAGGTCGGATGCCAGCGAGAGTCCCCCGCTCAAGGGCACCGCCCGATGGAACAACTGCGGATGATGCTGCCGCACGAGCGGCGAGGCGAGCAACGCCCAGACGTTGATCGCCCCCGCCGACTGTCCCATCAATGTAATGTTGTGCGGGTTGCCGCCGAACTTCATGATGTCGCCCTGCACGAACTCGAGGGCCTTGATCACATCGAGCAGCGCGAAGTTTCCGGAGTCCTGAACCGGATCGGTTCCGCTCTTCAGCGCGGGCAGGTTCAGGAAGCCGAAGATGCCCAGACGGTAGTTCACGGTGACCACCACGGCGTTCGCACTGCGCGCAAGGGCAGCGCCATCGTAGACAGGGTCCGCGGTGTAGCCGGACACATTGCTGCCGCCGTGCACGAACACGACCACGGGAAGAAACCCCGTGTGCGTAGCCGGTCGCCAGATGTTGAGGTAAAGGCAATCCTCGCTGCCGACGGGCTGATTCAGTGTGGTACCGATCGTCTCGTCGAAGCGATTGTTGCT
>DASTGE010000099.1:0-4218 GCA_035719405.1 Burkholderiaceae bacterium | reverse complement strand
TCAAGGACGCCGGCTTCGAGGTCAACCACATCGTGGCCATCGCCTCCAACAACGGAGGCGCGCTGGCTCTGGACAAGGTTCTGCAGACGCACGAGCAGCTCAAGGACGCCGGCTTCGAGGTCAACCACATCGTGGCCATCGCCTCCAATATCGGAGGCGCGCAGGCGCTCGACAAGGTGCTCGCCACGCATACCCGATTCAGAAGGGCACGGTTCAGCACAGAGGACATCGTGACGATGGCTGCCCACAATGGTGGCGCACCTGCTTTACAGGCGGTGCTGGATCACCTCGGGCTGCTGCAAACGCGCTACAGCATCAACGACATCGTCAAGGCGGGAGGCAAGCGCCGGGGTGCCGCCGGCCATGTCAAGCAGATGGCCGAGGCCATTCGCATCAAGCAGGAGGTGTCGGCGCCAGGTGCGCTTGGGCCACGCGTCGTGCTGGTGGAGCGCTCGATCGACCAGGCGCGCACGGCCTTCCTTCCCGAACTGCCTCGCTGCGATCTGACCAGCGGCCAACCGATCTGGTCGCTCGACGAAGATGGCGGCACCATCGTGCGCCATGCGATGGAGCCGATACCGGCCAACAACCACAAGTTCCCCTTGCGCGACCTGACCGACCCGCTGGAGCGTGTCCATGAACGCTATGCCGGTGACGATGGAAAGTGCCATCCGAACGTAAAGCTGCGTGGCATCGAACTGGCCGGCGGTGGCTACAAAACCTACTTCAATCGCCTCTGCCGCGACCCCCGGGTGGGGCTGCCGCCCAAGCAGATAAAGGGCGTGCGCGAGCGGCTGCTGGCCAATGCGCGCGCAGAGTTCGAGCGCCTGATGCGTGAGGAGCCCACCGACGCCTGGCCGTGCGAGCCGCGCCGGCTGGGGCGCCACGATGTGCCCGCGCACGAGCACATGCTGGCGGGGCAGCACGGGCTGTTCCTGAAGCCCGCAGCCGCGCCTGAGGACGAGCCCGTACTGAGCAACGGGCGCATTCTGGGTTTTTACACGGGCGTGTTTGCCGCCAGCGACGACGACATCCAGGTCATCGAAGCGCAGCACCCGGACTATGTGCGCTACGCCCTGGACGCGCCGCGGCGCGGCGGCAAGCTCACCGTGTATTCGGCGCAGGGCTGCGCCAACGACCTAGCGTTCGCCAACACCGCACTGCAGGCCGAAGCTGAGCAGCCCACCTACGATCGGGACCGGCTGAACGCCGAGTTCGTGCCGTTCGAAGTCCAGTTGACCGACAAGAACGGCAAGCGCACGCGTGAGACTGTCATTGCCGTCGTGGCGCTGAACAACGCCATCGGCAACGAGCTTCGCATCGACTACGGTGACGCATTCTTGGAGCAGTTCAAGTCCGTGCCCGGTCAAGCAGCCGCGACAGCCCGGGCGGCTGCTGTGAAAGTGGAGGCAGAGGATGAAGCGGCCCCTCGTCCAACAGACGCCGGGCCATCGTCCACGGTTGGCCGGCCGAGTCTGCTAGCTGCCCGATGAACTTGCCCGCGGACGAGGACGACACACCCCGAGCGGGTTCGACAGAAATAGCCGCTGAATGACCCGTATCGGGCAACCCGCTCGGTCACCCCCTGCGACCGCTTGGGGTCGTGGGCGTGAATTCGATGCTGCGAGCAGCAGTCATTGGCCGAGCCCTCAACGGTACTGGTCTGGCGCACGCGTCGGGATGTCAGCACTACCTCGGACACCGGTCGTTCGAGTCGCGGTCGGGGTGGGCGGCGATTCGCTCACCAGGCGCACCCATTTGACGCAGCCCTATCACAAGCGACCCCCTGCCGCAACCCGAAACCCTCTGGTCCGTGACACAGGGTTTCGGCGGCCTGACGCCCCTCGCTGCACGTACATTCGCGCCCCATGAGCGACAACCCTTTGCGCCAGCGACCGGATGACCAGCCGGTGCCTCGCGGCCGTGCAGCCACGGACCGCATGCACGCGCCCTTTGCCATCGTCCGCTCGCTGGATCAGCTGCACCTATCGGCCTGGACGCACCGCCTTCTCAATTGGCTGCGGCACTACGACGGCTTCGAGCAGGAGGTGCCCGAGGAACTCGACCCCTTGCTGGCCGTGCGCGACCTGCTGGCCGGCTACGCTGCACGGTCACCCGCGGTGGACATCGCAGTGATGGTTCGAGAGATCTGCAAGCTCGAGGTCCCGCATTACCACGCGGCCTGGGTCGACAAGGCCACGCAAGAACGTCGCCCGTGGATGCCCCTGCAGGAGCCGTGGCTGGCCTTCCTAATGCAAGGTCAGTCCACCGAGGAACTGCGCGTGTGGTGGTCTCCGCAAACCTGCCCATCCGAGGACTCAGTGCGCCGCTTCCTCCTCCCGGAGGCGCAACCCGGCAAGCCGCGCGACTGAAGGGATCGGGACATGAGCACCGTCATGATGGTGCTGGCGCTGGCCTGCATCGCCCTGGCCGCCACCTGCCTATGGTGGGCTGCGCCAGCGACATTGCGAAACCTCGCCTGGCGCAAGCCTCGATTCGATTCGCAGACAGTCATTGAGCCCCGCACCGCACCCTTAGATCCCCCCGCACTCAAAGCCCAGGACCTGTTGCAGTCAACGCGACCGAACTGGTTCAAGGTGCTGCCCGCCAAGGATTTGCTGCAACTGGTGGACGCCCAAGCGTCCCTGGAGCACATGTACCGCTCGTCGCGCCTGACCCGCTCGGCCTGGGAGCGGGATCTATTGCCTTCGCTTCAGCGCTATGCCGAGTTCGTCCAGATGCTGCCGGCCTCCGAAGCGCATCACCACGCGCACGTCGGCGGACTGTTGGCGCACACGCTGGAGATGGTGCTGGCCGCGTTGCGCTGGCGCGTGGGTCGCCTCCTGCCGCACGGCGCCGCGGCCGAAACGCTGGACGCCAAACGCGATCACTGGACGTACGCCGTGTTCTACGGCGCATTGCTGCACGACATTGGGAAGGTCTTGACAGACCTGCGCGTGCAGTGGACAGCGGCCCGATCTACGGAATCGCTGCCCTGGTCACCGATGTCGGGCTCGCTGGTCGATCTGGGGGCCGCCGAGTACCACGTGGCCTTTACGCCCAAGGCCAAGCGCGAGTACGCCGCGCATGCCCGCCTGGGCGTCATGCTGCTGCGACACGTCGCTGCGCCTTCCGCGCTGGCGTTCATGGGGCATGACCGGCAAGCGCTGCAAGCGCTCACCGCCTACCTGTCGGGTGAGGATCGGGACGGTCCCATCGCCGAAATCGTCAGCCGGGCCGACCGGGCCTCGACGCGCCATGCCCTGGCCCACGGCTCGCGCGCGCGCTTTGCGACGGCGACCGCCCGGCCGTTGATCGAGCTGCTGATGGAGGCGCTGAAGGATCTACTGCGCATCGGCGGCAAGCTGCCGCTCAATCGCAACGGCGCCGCTGGCTGGGTCTACGACGATTCCGTCTGGTTTGTGGCCAAGCGCGTGGCCGACGAGGTGCGCGAGCACTTGAAGCAGCAGGCGCCCGACGAGGGCGTGCCCGGCGAATCAAAGAACGACCGACTGTTCGACACCTGGCAGGAATACGGCGCGGTCCTCACCAACCCGGCGACCGAGCAGGCGATCTGGTACGTGATGGTTCATGGCGAAGACGGCGGCGGCTATTCGAATCGGTTGACCGTGTTGCGTTTTCCGCTGTCGAAGATCTGGGGCGATCCGACGTTGTACCCAGCACCCATGTCCGGCCGCATCGAGGTGCTGCCCGGGCGTGACCAGGAGGCGCCGGTCGCCCCAGTTTCAGAAGCGGAGCCGGCGCCGCCACTCCCATCTCACCTGGATGCCAAGCCAAAGAGCGCCACCTCAGATTCGAAGCCGGCAGACCCAAGACCTTTGCCGACCGAGGGCAAGCCGGCCGTGCGAGGCCCGTCGATGACGGCATCGATGAAGTCCGGGCGCAAGGGGATCACTGCCGAAACTGCCGATTCCCTACCTGACACCGTGGCACCGTCCGCGGCATCAATGCCAAGCCCGGGCGCCGGCAACGACGCCTACCTTGATGATCAGGAAACGGCGAAGGCTGAAGCAAGGCGCGCGGCGGCCGAGTCTGAAAACCGCCCGCCAGCAAGCCTGCCTGCCCCACCGTCCGCAACCCGAGCCGACTTACCCACGGTCGTGCTTCCGCCCCGGACCAAGGATGAATCAAAGCCAGTGCCGGAGGTGGCATTTCACTTCATGGCATGGCTGACAAATGGCCTTCGCACGGGCAGGA
>DASTGE010000098.1:0-4897 GCA_035719405.1 Burkholderiaceae bacterium | reverse complement strand
GACCGACAGCATTTGGAATCCGTTGCATGACTGGAGCCGCTTATTCACACAATGCGAGGACTGTATGTGGGAATAGCGGAGCAGGCTCGTGCACCGGCGAAGTTGCTTGCAGAAGCAGCGAAGTGAAACAGACACCCACACGAGTGGCAGATGCACCACCGCGGAACACCGGGAGCAGTCTGCGACGCGATCCGCCGAGCCGCCGGTCTTCACTGATCATCACGGACGCCGCCGCCGTATTGGCCGAGGGGATGCTTGGCATGATCGACGCATCGACGATACGAAGGCCTTGGATGCCGTGCACACGCAGGCACGCATCGACCGCGGCCATCGCGTCATGGCCCTCTCCGCACGCGGGCGGAGAGGGCGTTATTAGCGACCGCTATACGCTTTGGTCGCGGCGTTCATCAGAACACGTGCTTGATGCCCGCCTCCACGCCCGTGGTGCGGCTCACGGTCTGGGTCTTCGCCATACCCAGGTCCGCATGAACGCTGGTGCGCTTGCTGAGGAAGTACTCGTAACCGAGGCCGAACTTCGTCGTGTCCTGTCCGTTCGTCAGGTTCTGCGGAAGGAAGGGATTGGCCGCGTTGAAGTTCTGACCCACGGCCGCGTTGTACTTCGCCACCACCGCTTTGACGCGACCCGAGCCAATGGGCGCGGTGGCGCCGATCAGCATTGTCTTCGTGTGCGGGTTGTTCGCCACGTTGTTCTGTCCCTGCGAGAACGAGATGATGGGGCGGACGAAGCCGAAATCGTAGGCGGCGCCCGAGGTCCAGTAACGATTCCTGACCGGTGTGCCGACCTGCTGCGAATTATTGAAGGCCAGACCGATCCAGAGCGGGCCCTTTGCGTACTGCACGTTCGCGCCCGTATTGCGGCCTGAACGGCCCGCAGGAGCATTCACGACCGCAGCCCCGCCTTCACCCGCCGCAACCATGACTTCTCCAGAGAAGCCGCCGATGTTTGGCGTACGATAGGTGATCGCGTTATACGCGGTCGTGACGGCGTTGCCCCCGCGCGTGAAGCCCGACGCGCCCGCGACGTTGTAATCGTAGGACCAGGGGTCGCTTGCAATTGCGACATAGAACGCTGGTACATACTGGCGGCCCAATCGCACCTCACCGAACTGGCTGCTGCTCAGGCCCACATAGGCTGCCGCGTTCCAGAAGGTGGTGACGGGGCCGTCACGCGGCTCGACGGTGCCGGTGTCCGGCTGAAAGCGGTGTTCGATCAGGAAGTTCGCCTTCAAACCGCCGCCCAGATCCTCGGTCCCGCGCAAGCCGATGCGGGAACTGGTCGCGGAGCGCACGGTATATACATCCGGCCGGCCGATGACCGCCACGGGGAAAAAGGTCAGCGTCGACTGACCGTCGTTCATCTTGGACACGCCTTGGTCGATGATGCCGTAGAGCGTGACCGACGATTGCCCATAAGCGGCGCCAGCGACTGTGGCAAGGGCAGCGAAGGCGAAGTTGACTCTCTTCATTCCAGACTCTTTCTCATTGAGATGTCATTGATTGCCGATTTCCAGTGGGGACGGCGGCTGCGAGAGACGATCGTGGTTTTCATCAAGCCTCGTCGCTATCGTCGTTCTTCCGTCGCGACGGCGTCAAGCAACAATGGCCGCGACGGCGGCAAATCGCATCGAAGTGTGGCGTGTCGCAAACACGTCAGGCGGGCGGGGCGTGCGTTGCGTGGCATTTGCGACAGGAATAGGGTTTTCGTCATCAGGGAATGCCTCCTGCAACAAAACTCCGAAAGGCAGTAGTCGATATCGGCGGAGGACGGGGGCATCCATTGCCTTCCGGTCGGCAGGCATGCTGGTTCCTTATGTTCAGACGCCGGCATGCCACCCCGAGCAGTGCGTGCTGGGCGGCCTCGTCGCCTAGCAGGGCCTCGCATTCGCCACGATGAACGATGCGACCCCGGTCGAGCACGATTACGTCCTCGGCGAAGCGCAGCGCGAGTTCCGTTCTGCTCCACCTGCACGAGCGTCAGCCCGCTCTCGTCGCGCACCCGCTGCAAGGCCTCGAAAGCGCCTGCACGACGATCGGCGCCAGCCCCTGGCGTCGCGTCGTGCCCACACAGCGTCGCCTTCAATTGCGACGCGGTGGCGGACTCGGATTCACGCTGCGCAAATTCGCGAGCAGTGTTTCCAGGCCGACCGTCCGCATGGCATCGGCCCGTATCACGAAGCCGATGGGAAGGCGTGTGCCCGGAAGGTCGAGCGGAAGCACTGCCAGCAGCCCTTCGCGTTCCTCGTAATAGACCTGTCGCCTCGACAACACCGAAAGCCGGTCGCTTTCCACCAGCAGTCCTCGCACCATCACCACGGTGTTGGCCTCGATCGCATCGTCGGGCATGGTGAGTCCCGCGGCAAGCATCGCCTTCTCCACCGTATTGCGCGAACCGGTGCGGCGGAAAGGCACGACCCAATCGGCGCCGCGCAGGTCATCCAGCGTCAAGCTGGCCCGCAGCGTCAGCGGATGCCCTGCCCTGACGACAATCGACAGCACGTCGTCGAACACCCGCTCCTGCACCACATCGGAAGGAGGATGCGGATGCAGCGGGATGCAGCGCGCCGACGATCACGTCGATGTCGCCGCATCGTAGTCCCTTGAGCAGGACGTCGTAGTGCGCCTCAATGACCGACAGCTTCAACTGGGGATACTGCCGTGCCACCCGGCTCACGACCTCCGGCCTCCGGCGCGATCTGCGTGCCTGACAAAGGCAGCACGCCCACGGCAAGGCGCCCGCGCACATGGCCGAGCCTTGCCGCCAGATCGGCGCCAGCGGCTTCGATCTCATTGAGCGCCAGCTTCGCGCCACGGATCATGATCTCGCCCTCCGGTGTCGGCACCATGCCCTTGGGCGTGCGCTGGAACATCTGTGTATCGAGCAGCGCTTCGAGGTCGCGAAGCGCGAGCGTGATCGCGGGTTGCGAGATGCCGAGCTGCTGCGCGGCCGCGGTCTCGGTCCGGAAGTCCGCGACGGCACGCACCGTCTGCAGATGCCGCTGCGCGACCTTGGCAGCCAGTTTGCGGCCGCCGCGCGGAGCGTGCGATTGCGAGTGACGCGCGAGATCCGCTTCGACCGCATCGAGGTAGCCGAGCGCACGCTGGGTGCGATGGACAAGGATCTCGCCGTACTCGGTGGTCGCCATGCCGCGCGGGCCGCGGTCGAACAGCGTCAGGCCGAGGTCAGCCTCCAAGGCACGCACCGCGCGGGTGACTGCGGATTGCGTGACGTGCAGGCGTTCGGCGGCACGATGTACGCTGTTGCATTGGGCGACTTCGACGACCGCACGCAAGCGCCGCATGTTGGCCTCGAGCGCCGAAGGCATGCTTGTGGCAGTGACGGACTGCGGGGCCGCGGTGATCAGGGGCGCGTCGTCGAACATGTCCGGGGAAAACCTCTTATCCACCGGCATGCAGCACGAACCGCGCCTCGCGCCGCGCAATGCGCCACCCCTGCGCGGTCAGCACGAAACGGTCATCAAACTCTCCCAAAAGCTGCGGCCCACGCGCGACGCGTCCTTGCGGCCCGCTCGGGTCATTGGCCGAACCACCCCACAGCAGCACATAGCTCAATCCATGCGCCGACTCCGCCGAGTCGACCTCCACCAGCGTATTCGTGACCATGTGGCGCGTGATGCGATCAGCCGGCCTCTGCGCGTAAGCCTCCCGTATCGCATCTCTGCCCTGCAGGGACTGGCCATTCGGCCGCACGAGCACGCCGCCTTCGGTAAAAAGCTCGGCAAGGCCGGAGGGCTTCTGGAAATCCATGCATGCCACGGCCTTCAGCACGAGTTCCGTGCAGACCTGGCGGATCGCCGTTCGATCGATATCGTCCATTGCGTCGTCCATTGTTGCGTCGTCCATGGCGCGACCGTCGATTGCATTCGTCATGACATCGCCATCCATTCGACGAGGGCGCGCGACACCGCGGCAGGCTGCTCCATCGTGGTCATGTGGCCACTGTTCTCGATCACGGCGAGCCGGGAGCCGGGCAGCAAGGCGTGCATCTCTTCGTGCCTGGAAAGCGGGCTCCATGCATCCTGCCTGCCGCAGGCCAGCAAGGTGGGGCAACGCAATGATGCAAGAACGCCTCGCGCATCGGGCCGAGCGAGCAGCGCCTTGATCTGCGCCTCGAAAATTTGCGGCGTCTTGCGTTCTATCATCGCCAGGATCTCGTCGAACAAGGGCATGTCCAGCCTTGACGGATGCACCATGCCGCGAGCCCACTGCCTGCCCATCTCGCGCATGCCACGCTCGCGGGCCAATTGCAGCAATGCCATGCGCTGCTCACGCTCCCGGATTCCGCCGCCGTTCACGGCAATGGGATCGACGCCGCTGTCCAGAAGCGCCATCCGCTCGATGCGCTCCGGAGCCACGCGGGCGATCTCCAACGCCACGCGCCCGCCCATCGAATGCCCGGCCAGAGAGAACCTTGACGCCTGTGCCGAGTCGAGCACGCTGCGGGCCATTGCCTCAATCGAGTCCAGCATGCCATACGAGGGAATGAAACACTCTGCATCGGCAAGCGCCTCGCACTGCGATCGCCACACGGCCTCATCGCAGAGCAAGCCGGGCAGCAGAATCACGCAAGTTCGTCTCATTCGCAACTCCTCTGACACGGGCAATTGCCCGCTGCACATT
Organism: Burkholderiaceae bacterium; assembly: GCA_035719405.1. Classification (GTDB taxonomy): domain Bacteria; phylum Pseudomonadota; class Gammaproteobacteria; order Burkholderiales; family Burkholderiaceae_C; genus CAMLIZ01. The sequence goes on along the minus strand of DASTGE010000098.1, from coordinate 238 downwards.
TCGCCAAGCATCCCATCGGCGGCCTGCGGCGACCAATGCGAATGCCGGCCCAGGCTATTCCTTTTCTTGATGGGCCCTGGAGACGGCCGGCGGAACTTCGAAGTTCCTGCAGCAAGGCAGCGAGGTCCGGCGGCCTGGGGGAGCACCTGCGGCACCGACAACGGCAACGCGCCCACAAGCACGCGTCCACGGATCTCTCCTCGCCACGCAGCGACCTCGCTTTCGAGTGCCCGCGCCT
>DASTGE010000097.1:0-15173 GCA_035719405.1 Burkholderiaceae bacterium | reverse complement strand
GTGGCTCGATGATCCCTGCAAGGTGCAGCTGGTGCTCGGCCGCGACGGCTACCGCGAGGCGATGCTGTCGCTGCTCGAACAAGCGCAGCCCGGCGACTGCGTGGCAGCCGGCTTCCGCGAGGACGCAGGGGATGCACACCGCGCGCATTTCAACAGTGACGAGCTGTACATCGTTTTCCACACGAGCCCGGACGGCCTGCATCGTGCGGTGCTCTGGGCTGAGCCGGACTGGCCGGGTGCCGCGCTGTGGATCGATGGACGTTGGATCGTGGGTCCGAAGATGTCCCAGTGCGACCGGGCCGGCCAGTGGGTCGACGAACGAGTGTTTGCGGTTCAGGTACCGGGCCCGGAAGACCATCGGGGTCAGGGACTCGATTTCGGCGGCCTGGGCATGGTGCGGGGCCTGCTCGTCGTCGACGCCAGCGCCCAACGCTATCGCATCCTGGAGCCTTCGAAGGACGAGCACTGGGCGTCACCATGGCTTGTGAAAGAGGGCGGCCGTTGGCTTGTTTACCCCGAGTGCAAGGGGCGCGAGCGCGGCGATATGCCGAGCCGAGTATTCGGCACCGTGGACGACCTGCTCGGTGCTCAGTAGGAGGTACGGCTACAGCACGAGCGTCATGAAGACGCTGTTCGGGTCTGGCCTGTAATGCGCGAAAGGGCCGCAGTACGTGAAGCCGAAGCTTTCGTACAGCCGGCAGGCGGGCAGGAAGGCCTCCGTGGATCCAGTTTCAAGGCTAAGGCGTTTGTAGCCGCGACGACGCGCTTCGGCGATCAGATGAGCAAGGACTGCGCGACCAGCGCCGCGGCGGCGAAGCGATTGAGGGGTGCGCATCGACTTGACCTCACCGTGCTCGGAATCGATCTGCTTCAATGCGCCGCAGCCAAGGAGTGTCGTTCCTTCCCGTACAGACCAGAAGGTGATGGCGGGACTCTTCAGGCGGTTCGCGTCTAACGCGTGAACGCTCGCCGGTGGAGAGAGTTCATGCATGTGTCGCAGATGTTCCTTCAGGAGCGACATGACGTCTGGACGGGCAGGATCATCGAGTTCGACGCGCATGGTTGTGGGTTGTGCGGCCTGTAGGCAAGCGATTATCTGTCCCCGCGACGATTCGCCGCTCTACTCAACGACACTTGAACGAAGGGAGGGGAATGGGATATTGCGGGGCGGGATGAGAGCCGTTTGAAGGAGCATCTGGCGCGGAGTCCAAATTGCTCGAAGGGCCGGCACGCTGAGTGATATGGGGGCAGGGAGCTGAAAGCTCCCTGCTACCCAATTAGCTGCCTGATTGAACAGCATGCTGCAGGATCTCGGTTGCCCACTGGTTGAGGCTCTTTCCGGCGGCTTGCGAAGCGACTAACGCTCGGCCGTGAACCTCTGGAGGGACGCGGAGCAACAGCTTGCCGGAAGCCGGCTTCTCAGGATGAACGCCGGCCCGTTTGCACTCAGCCAGGTACTCCTTGACCGCAAGCTCAAACTCGGACCGAAGTTCTGCAACGGTTTCACCGTGGAAGCTGATGATGCTGCGAATGGCGAGGATGCGGCCAACAAAGATGTTGTCGCGCTCGTCATACTCGATACGCGCTGTGTAACCCTTGTGGGACATGGTATTCATGGCTGGACTCCTACACGCTCCAACAACTCGCGTGCTTCCTCGACCTGATAGCGCTTGGCTTTCTTTCCCGGATGCGGGCGATGGCAATGCCACTGCTCGCCCTTGAGGTCGATCTTGACGCGAGAGCCTTCTCGCTCGGTGACTGTGCCGCCCAGACCCTTGGAATGCCAAGCAACGCAAGACGCTCGTCGCCATCTTTGCCCGGCCAACGTCGGCCGCCATTCCGTTTTCCGATATCGAGGCTCTCCTCACGCGTTAAAAAGCCAATTCAGCAATACGTTGATGCTTCGACGGCCTTCTTTTCCAGCTCAGAAAGAAGCGGAAGCTGGACGGCCTTGAACAGCACTTCCGGGAACTGCATGACCTCTTGCCAGTTCTGCGTGATATTTGCCACTTTGGAGCGACTTGAAGTGAGAGACCGGTGGATAAGAGCCGCTGAGCAGGGCGATTGCATGAGGGTTTTCGCGCCAAACACAACAAGCTGACCGGTTCTTGCCTTACAAAATCTTTGACAACGCATCTGTTTGTGTGGCTGGGAATTTGTTTCTGGCAATCATGTGCCGCTTAAAATTTGTGCAAATCGACAGCATGACTGGAGAACAGAGCGCTCGTTTTGTCAGATGCGAGGCCCGATCACCTCGTTGGGGACCCTGAGGGCAGTGTTTAGCACAAATTTGCCCTGCCGTTCATGCAATCGCCCTGAGCCGCTGAGTAGGCGCGAACAAAGGACTGGCGGAAATCCGGCTCCAAGTAGAGACAGTGCTGCTCCCACCAGGTTTGGCACTTGACTACCGATGCTCCCGCTTCTGAAGTGTGGGTGGTGCCGAGAAGTCCTCGCCAAAGTACGAAGGACTCCTGCCGGGGGCATGGCCTGGTGGGGACTACGAGCCCTATTGATACGACCGGCGCTCGCCGGGGACGATCTCGCGGAAGATGGTCTCCTTGACTCACCTCGCCGCTTGGCCCCCTACGCAAGCACTTCATTCCACTCTTCAAGCTTGTACTTGCCGACAACGCCATTGAGAACGAACGGATCTCCCGCGATGAACTCCTCGGCGGCCTCGCGGGTGGTGAAAACGCCCATCGCACCTCGGCCAGGTGCTGCAAACGGACCGGCCATGAGCAGCACGCCGCGAGCATGGAACTCGTCAAGCCGGGCGCGATGAGCGGGAAAGTTGGCGGCAGCACGTGTCATTCCGTCGGGAGCAACTTCGTAGAACATGACCACCTTCATAAGACGCATTCTCCAGGTGATAGCAGACAGGGAAGGGCCATCCTATCCAAGGTGCAGCCGTGCTGGAGAACCTTTGGCTCGCTTACCATCCAAGGCCTGACGAACGTTCGAGTCCAAGGGCTGTGGCAAAGCGTTGCCGTTCCTCGGGAACGGCGGGGTGGGCATCATTGCCAACCGTCAAGTCACGAGTGACTACAGGTTGCGTTGTGCATAAACAAAAATCGCCTCACCCAGAAAATCCACCATTCTTGGATGGTAAGCATTGTGAAAATCCGTCATGTCCGGATTGTCCTGATAGAACAGTGCCATGCCAATGTATGCATTCTTCGAGGGCTCGTAAAATCGCGAGGCAATCGAATAGTGCCTTCCCACGAGAGATTGGACTTCGGGAGACGAGGGCAGCCAATCATTGACCAGCGGAACAAGTTCCTTGTAGAGAACGTCCCAATCAATGTGGACCTCCTGCTCGTCGACATGTGACCAATTGCCTGTCTTCGCAAGCGACTTTGCTTGCTCTGCGACCATGGCTTGCCTGCACTGTTCAAGATATTCGGGCGGTGAATCGTGAAGCGTCATGAGACTTTTGTGTTCCTTCAAATATGGGATCTGCGTACATCGGCGCCTTCCCTCGCAGATCCTTCACTGCCTCGCCACTCTATCGCAGCGCGCCGGCGGTTCCTATTGACGGCGTCGCAGCCGACCTCACTGAGATGAGTGCAGAAGTGATTGCATCCCCGTAGATGCCTCCGCTATGCCCCCTGCACCTGCGCCTCCACCTTGAAGATCGCCACCGCATCCACCAACCGCTCCGCCTGCTGCCGCAAGCTCTCCGCAGCCGCGGTCGACTGCTCGACCAGCGCCGCGTTCTGCTGCGTCACTTCGTCGAGCTCGTTCATCGCGCCGCTCACCTGACTGATGCCCGTCGTCTGCTCGTGCGTCGCTGCACTGATCTCCGAGATCAGGGTGTGCACGCGGCGGACCTGTTGGACGATGTCGCTCATCGTCCGGCCTGCGTCACCGACCTGCTGGCTGCCGATCTCGACCTTCTCGACGCTGTCGCTGATCAGCGTCTTGATCTCTTTGGCCGCCTGTGCGCTGCGTTGCGCGAGGTTGCGGACCTCGCCGGCCACCACGGCAAAGCCGCGCCCCTGCTCGCCGGCCCGCGCGGCTTCCACCGCGGCATTGAGCGCGAGGATGTTCGTCTGGAAGGCAATGCCGTCGATCACGCCGATGATGTCGTTGATCCGCTTGCTCGACGTGCTGATCTGCTCCATGGTCGCCACGACCTTGTGGACCGTCTGGCCGCCCTCGCTGGCCACTTCGCTCGCCGACTTCGACAACTGCTCGGCCTGATGCGCCGCGTCGGCGTTCTGCTTCACCGTTGCGGCCAGTTGTTCCATTGAAGCCGCGGTCTGCTGCAGACTGCTGGCTTGTCGCTCGGTGCGGTTCGAAAGGTCGGCACTTCCAGTCGCGATCTCGCCTGACCCGGTCGCGATGCTGTCGCTGCTGTGCCGGACGCTCGACACCACTTTCGTCAAGCTCTCGTTCATCGCCATCAACGCACTCATCAAGTCGCCCAGCTCGTTACGGCTGTGCACGACGATGTTGGAGCTCAAGTCGCCAGCGGCCACCCGGCGCGCAATGGCGATGGCCTGCGCAAGCGGCTTGGTGATGCCGCGCCTGAGCACCATGATCGTCGCTGCGGCGATCAGCAGTGAGGTGCAAACAGCCGCGCCGAGTAGCAAATTCATCTGATCCACGTCCGATTCCATCGCCAAAGTCTGCGCCTGGCTGCGTTTGCCCAGGAACTCCGACAGCTCCGTCCCGGCAGCGGTGGCAACGCGATAGGTCGGATTGATGGTGCCGATGAGAACACCTTCGGCATCGTTCCAGCGACCGGCCTTGACGTGCGCCATCGCATCAAACACCGCCTTCACGCCCAGGCCCCCGCTCTTTGTGAACCATACGTCGGCCAGCCTCCTTTCCTCCAGCGATTCGATGGAAGAGTAGTAGCGCCTCCACAGCGAGTCGATACTCGCACTGGATTTCTCGATTGCACTGAAGTGCGCGTCGAGGGCATGGTCGTGCAGCCTGGCCCATTCGAAATCCGGGTTGTGCTGAAGTGCCTGGAGGATTTGGCTTCGGTTGGTCTCCATCAGCAGTTTGATTTGTCCGAGCTCAATTTCGGACTGCGCGTCGCGCATGGCGATGTTCTTGTAGGCACTGCGCGTGTTCATATTGCTGTAAAGGCCGAGCACGCCGACGATGGCAACAAGCAGCATCAGCACGCCGAGCACGGAGACGATCAAGGTATTGATCTTGAGGTTCTTCAACATGATGGTGTCCTCCCTGTTTGATATTTCATCAAGCCGATTGGGTATCAGGCGGCGCCGGCACGCAGGCGATTGCACCGCCGGAAGAATTCGCCGAGCACGGGGCCGACCTCGCCCGCCTGCTCGAATTCGAGGTAGGTCACGTCGCAGAGGTCGCCGAGATCCTTCAGCAAGGTGGTCTTGATCGGTGCGTGCTTCCACACAAGGAACAGCACGGGCGTGCACGCGCCACGGAACACGTGATACGAAAGCTCGAAGGCGCTGCTTTCGCTCATGCCCACACGAATGTTGATGAAGGCGTCGGCCTGGTCCAGCAGGGCAAGCCGATGCGCGCGGAACGCATGCGGCGTGAAGGCCTCGCCGGTCTCGATCTCGAACGATGTCTTGAAGGTGGCGGCGCTCTCGGCCTGACGGCCGGTCAGATAGCGCAGCTTGCTCGGCTCGCCCTGGTGCTCATCAATCTGCTTCAGCACACCTGCAACCAGTGCCTGCTGCGCCTGGCCTGACTCGGTGAACGGCTGGCGGATGAAGACCTTCAAAGGCGCTTCCGAGTCGTCTGAACACATCGAGCGTGCAGCCCGCGCTGCCCGGGCTCCGCACCTGAACGCGTACAGGATGCGATCGCGCTGGCTCGCCGCGCGGTTCTTGAGCAGGGCACGCGCCTGCTCGATGGAGGCGGTTGCCAGCGATCCGGCCGGCAGCAACAGCAATTCATCCTGGGAGTGCGCGACGCCGGCGAGGTACGCCGATGAAAGCTGCTGCCGCGGGTGCGACTGATCACCCGGCTGGCCGCTGGCGGCCGGGTAGATCCGGTCCATTACTGTAGCCACCTGCGCCTCGCTCCAGATGCGCCTGTTCCGCGGCAATGCAGCCGCGATGAAGGGGAGGTGAAAAGGATCGATACTGCCCATGGGGTCTCCGGTCTTTCGCGCGACCCATGCCGCGCTCAACAACGGGCACGCACGAAAGCAGGGTGGTCGTGCAAGCGCCGGCAGCCGTGTTCGTCCAGACAAAAGGGCTGCCCGCTTCAGGCGCGCACGCCGAAGCTTCCAGAGGGAACAGTGGTTCTTGTCCTCACCTGAAATGGCAACTCCGCTGTCATGGCTTCAAGAAGCTGTAGACCGGAAGCTTTGCGACCCCGACTTTCGTACGGGTGTGCCTTTGTCATGAGGACGCATTTCGTTGCACCCTCCGGCCAGTTATCGGCCGGCCCGCGGCGCCGCTTCAATGCGAGGCGCGGTTTGACAATGTCGACTGTGCGAACAGCAGATGGGTCGAGTGCTTCGATTGCCGGCAATGCGGCCCGAGCACATGCCTTCACCGAAACGCCGCGTGCCAGCGCCTCCCCGTTCACGGCGTCTTGCCCTCGGGACTGTCGAACGCGGCGACCATCGACAGCGTCGCGCTCCTCAAATACGTCTGACGGTAGGCCGACGGACGCGTTTGGTGAATGGGGATGTGCAGCCGGTCCGCGCAATGGATGCCCCTGGCACATGGAAAGGGAACAGGAAGACGACATGTAGGCGTCAAAGACAGGCACTGACGCTGATACGATGGACCGCAATGACGGCTTTGCCCAATGCGGATTCTGACTACTCCTGTTGCGTTCCGATGCACCTTTTCAGCGCGATGAGCAATGTCCTCGGCAAGGGTCCCGGGGTGTCGCTTGCGGCCGAAGCCGGTCTTTCGCGCGTGGCGTTGGTGTCGTCGCTCGCTGCCGTCGCACTGCTGTGGTTCCTCCCGCTCGATGCGCGTCATCTCTTTCATGCAGACGAGGGACGCTATGCCGAGATCGCGCGCGAGATGCTGGTGTCGGGCGACTGGGTCACGATCCGATACAACGGGCTGAAGTACTTCGAGAAGCCGCCTTTGCACCTGTGGATGACGACCATCGCCTACAAGGCCTTCGGCGTCGGCGACTGGCAGGCACGGCTCTGGGTCGCGATCTCGGGCTTCATGGGCATGCTCGTCAGCATGTTGGCGGCGCAGCGCTGGTTCGGCGCACGCGTGGCCATCCTCACCGGACTGGTGCTGCTTGCAGCGCCTTTGTGGAACATCGGCGGCCACTTCAACTCGCTTGATATGAGCGTCTCCGGCGCGCTGGCATGCGTGCTCGCCTTCCTGCTGATCGCGCAGCATCCATCCGCCTCGCCGTCCGGCCGCCGCATCTGGATGCATGCCGCGTGGGGCTCGATGGCCGTGGCGGTGCTCACCAAGGGGTTGATCGGCATCGTGCTCCCGGGGCTCGCTCTGGTTGTCTACACCTTGGTCACGCGCGACTGGGCCTTGTGGCGCAGGCTGTCGATTGCAGGCGGCGCCATTGTGTTCGCGCTGATCGCGATACCCTGGTTCGTGCTGGTGTCGCTGCGCAACCCGGAGTTCCCACAGTTCTTCTTCATTCACGAGCATTTCCAGCGCTATACATCCAGCGTCCATCGTCGTTCCGCGCCTGTCTGGTATTTCGTTCCCGTCCTGTTCGTGGGCTTCCTGCCCTGGTGGGGGCTTGCGCGTCGCACGTCAAGCGTCGTGTGTGAGGACTCCGGGCGCAAGGGGTTTCGGCCGCTGGTGTTCCTGTCCGCCTGGGCCGTCACGATCTTCATCTTCTTCAGCCTCTCCGGCTCCAAGCTTCCGGGCTATGTCATGCCCATGCTGCCGGCGCTTGCCATGCTGGCCGCCGTGGCGCTCGACAGGCTCGATGGGCGGCCCTGGGGCCGGCAGGTGAACTTCATGCTTGTCCTCGCAGCCGTCGCGTTCGTGGCGGGTCCGCTCGTGGGCCGCATGTCGGCCGAGACCGCGAACGAGGCATACCGTCAGTACATGCACTGGATCATCGCGGGGTGCGGCGTGGCGGTCGCCGGCCTGGCGGCAGCAAGGTGGATCAACACGCGTGGGGCGCTGCTGGCAAGCATTGCGACGGCGTCGCTGTCGCTGCACGCGGCCACATCGCTGGTGATCGCCGGCCATGGCGCACTCGACCGCCCTGGCTCAGGCATCGATCTGGTGCCAGCCATCAACGCCGTTCTGAAGCCCGATACGCCGATCTACTTCGTGCGTTTCTTCGACCACACGCTGCCGTTCTACCTGCGCCGCACCGTCACGCCGGTGGAGACTGCCGACGAGCTCGAGTTCGGTACGAGGCAGGAGCCGCGGAAGTGGATTCCCACCTACGCGGCGTTCCGGCGCACCTGGACCGAGGGTCCGCATGCGCTTGCGATCATGTCGCCATCGACATACGAAACACTCCGGCAAGACGGCCTCATGATGGTTCCCGTCGCCCGCGACATGCGTCGTGTCGTGGTGGCCAACTTCCGACGCACCGATCCATGACCCCTTCCACCTTCGGCTTCATCCTCGCCGGCGTGTTGTTGAACGTGGCGGCGCAACTCCTGCTCAAGGCCGGCGTCGCCCCGCTCGGCGCCATTGTGGTGGGCGCCGACACCGTGATCCCCACCGTGCTTCAGGTGCTGCGGCAGTGGCCCGTGCTTGCCGGCCTGAGCTGTTATGTGGTGAGCGTCGGCGTCTGGATCGTGGGCCTTTCGCGCGTCGACGTCAGCCTGGCCTATCCGATGCTGTCGTTGGGCTATGTGGTGAACGCCGTCGCCGCATGGCTGCTCTTCGGCGAAGTCCTGACGCTCGCGCGCTGCGCGGGCATCGGGTTGATTCTCGTCGGTGTTCTCGTCATGGCACGCGCATGAATCCGGGCCTTGCAGCCATGATGCAGCCGCTTCCTCCACTGAACCTGCCTGCTGTCTCCGTCGTGATCCCCGTGTACAACGAGGAGGCGGTGTTGCCCGCGCTGTTCGAGCGCCTGTACCCGGTGCTGGACGGACTCGGCGAGCCCTACGAGGTGGTCTTCGTCGACGACGGCAGTCGCGATGCCTCCCCGCGTGTGCTCGCCAAGCAGTTCCGGCGCCGCCCCGACGTGACACGGGTCGTGATCTTCAACGGCAATTTCGGCCAACACATGGCGATCATGGCCGGCTTCGAGCATGTGCGCGGCGAGATCGCAATCACGCTCGATGCGGACTTGCAGAACCCGCCCGAAGAGATTCCGCGCCTCGTGCGCACCGTGCGCGAGGGGCACGATTACGTGGGCACCGTGCGCCGCCAACGCCATGACCCGGCCTTCCGTCGTCTCGCGTCGAAGGTGATGAACGCATTGCGCGAGCGCACGACGCACATCCGCATGACCGATCAAGGCTGCATGCTGCGAGCCTACGACCGCGCGCTGGTCGACACACTGAACGCCTGCAAGGAGGCGAACACCTTCGTCCCGGCGCTGGCGTACATTTTTGCCGCCAGGCCGGCCGAGATCGAGGTGGCACACGAAGAGCGCCAGCAGGGCGCCTCGAAGTACTCGCTGTATCGCCTGCTGCGCCTGAACTTCGACCTCGTCACCGGCTTCTCCATCGTGCCGCTTCAGTGGTTCTCGCTTGTGGGCATGCTGCTGGCGCTGGGCGCAGGCGCGCTGTTCGTGCTGCTGCTCGTGCGCCGCTTCGTGCTCGGCGCCGAGGTCCAGGGCGTATTCACGCTCTTGGCGCTGCAGTTCTTCTTCACGGGCATCCTGCTGTTCGGCATCGGCCTCATGGGCGAATACATCGGCCGCATTCAGCAGGAGGTGCGCAACCGGCCGCGCTATCGCATCAGCGCCGTGCTGGAAAGCGAGACGGCCTCCGTGTCGCATCAGCACCAGCCCACGCCATGAATGCGGTCGTCTTTGCCTATTCGGCCATCGGCGACCGTTGCCTGCGCGTGTTGCACGCGGCCGGCGTCGACGTCAAGCTGGTGGTCACACATGCCGACCACCCGGGTGAGACGATCTGGTTCCAGCGTGTGGCCGACACGGCATCGGAGCTGGGGCTGCCCGTGCTGTATGCCCACGAGGTCAGCGATCCACAGCTTCCTGCCCGTATGGCGCAGGCGCAGCCCGACGTCATCTTTTCGTTTTATTTCAGGGATATGCTGCCCATCGGGTTGCTGTCGCTGGCCGGGAAGGGCGCCTTCAACATGCACGGCTCGCTGCTGCCCCGCTACCGGGGACGCGCGCCTGTCAATTGGGCCGTACTGCATGGCGAGACCGAAACCGGCGCGACGCTGCACGAAATGGTTGCCAAGCCGGACGCAGGCGCCATCGTCGACCAGTGCGCCGTGCCGATACTCCCCGACGACACGGCGTGGCAGGTGGCGCAGAAGGTGACCGTGGCCGCCGAGATCGTGCTGTGGCGCAGCCTGCCGGGCATCGTGGCCGGCGGCTATCCCCGGCGGCTCAACGACATTGCGCGGGGCAGCTATTTCGGCCGACGCACTCCCGAGGATGGACGCATTGATTGGTCCCGTCCCGCATCAGAGATCTACAACCTGATTCGCGCCGTGGCACCTCCTTATCCGGGTGCCTTCAGCGATGTCGCCGGCCGGCGCCTTGTCGTCGGGGAGGCCCGGCTCCTGCCGCCCGACGCAGTCCCCGCCGGTCTTGCGCCGGGGCTGCATGTCATCGGCGAGCGGATCGTCGGCATATGCGGTGATGGCCGCGCAATCCATGTGCGGCAGTTGCTGTGTCACGGCGCGCAAGTGGATCGGGCCGCTCTGTCCACACTTCTATTTCAACGCGACCATCGAGGAGAACTGAACTGAAGAAGGTCCTCATCCTGGGTGTCAACGGCTTCATCGGCCATCACCTCAGCCGCATGATCCTCGATGCGAGCGACTGGGACGTTTATGGCATGGACATGGCGTCCGACCGGCTCGGTGAACTGGTGCGTCATCCGCGCATGCATTTCTTCGAGGGCGACATCACCATCAACCGCGAGTGGGTCGAGTACCACGTGCGCAAGTGCGATGTCATCCTGCCGCTCGTGGCCGTCGCCACCCCGGCGACTTATGTCCGCGAGCCGCTGCGCGTGTTCGAGCTCGACTTCGAGGCGAACCTTCCGATCGTGAGGGCGGCCGTCAAGCACCGCAAGCATCTCGTCTTCCCGTCCACTTCCGAGGTCTACGGCATGTGCGCCGACGCCGAGTTCGATCCGGAGCGCTCGAACCTCGTCTATGGTCCGATCAACAAGCCGCGCTGGATCTACGCATGCAGCAAGCAGCTGATGGACCGCGTGATCGCAGCCTATGGCATGGAGCAGGGGCTCAACTACACGCTGTTCCGTCCATTCAACTGGATCGGACCGGGCCTGGACTCGCTCTTCGATCCCAAGGAAGGCTCCTCGCGCGTGGTCACGCAGTTCCTCGCCGGGATCGTCACGGGCCAGCCGATCCGCCTCGTTGACGGCGGCGCTCAGCGTCGGTCCTTCGCCGACATCTCTGACGGCGTGGCCGCGCTCATGAAGGTCATCGCGAACCCGCGCGGCGTGGCGAGCGGGAAGATCTACAACGTCGGCAACCCCGCGAACCAATACTCCATGCGCGAGCTTGCTCAGATGATGCTTGAGACCGCGGCCGGGTATCCCGAGTACGCCGGCCCCGCCCGCCGCTGCCGGCTGGAGGACGCCCCGGCCGAGAGCTTCTACGGACGCGGCTACCAGGACGTGCAGAACCGCGTGCCGAAGATCGACAACACGATGGCTGATCTCGACTGGAGCCCGAAGGTCGACATGCAGACGGCGCTGAACCGCATCTTCGAGTCCTACCGCACCAAGGTGAGCGAGGCCGGCTCGCTCGTGCCTGGGCAGACGTGATCCTGCCGGCATGGGGCGCATCGCGCTGAAGGTCGACGTCGACACGCTGCGCGGCACGCAGGAAGGCGTGCCACGCCTGCTCGAGGTGCTCGAGCGGCATGGCGCGCGTGCCACCTTCCTGTTCAGTCTCGGGCCGGACCACACCGGCTGGGCGCTGCGCCGCGCCTTCCGCCCGGGCTTTGCGTCCAAGGTGGCACGCACCTCGGTGCTCGCGCACTACGGGCTTCGCACCCTGGCCTACGGGGTGCTCCTGCCCGCACCCGACATCGGACGGCGCGCCGTGGCCCACATGCGTGCAGCGCAAGCGGCGGGTCATGAGTGCGGCATTCACGCCTGGGACCACGTCGTCTGGCAAGACAACGTCCGACGACGCGATGAGGCCTGGACGCGGCGCCAGATGCAAGCGGCGTGGGACCGCTTCGTCGAGGTGTTCGGCCAGGCGCCGTCCACGCACGGCGCCGCCGGCTGGCAGATGAACCCTTATGCGTTTGGACAAATCGACGACTGGGGGATGACGCACGCATCCGACGGCAGGGGGTGGGGGCCTTATGTCGTCACCATCGACAACCGGCCCTGCAAGCATGTGCAGCTGCCCACGACCTTGGCGACCTTCGACGAGCTGATCGGCAAGGACGGGATCGACGAGCGTAATGTCGGCAAAGCCGTGCTTGCGTCGACAGAAGCGGATCGGGATCATGTCTTCACGCTGCATGCCGAGCTGGAGGGGGGGCTGCTCGCCCCTGCCTTCGAGCGCCTCCTGAAGGGATGGCGCGCGCAAGGGCACGTCCTGATGGCGCTGGACGATCTGCGGCGTCATGTGGTGGTCGACATGCTGCCGCAATGGCCGGTGACGTGGGGAGAGGTGCAGGGGCGCAGTGGATCGCTGCTGGTGGCGCCGGGATTGCGGAGCGCGAGGGGCGAAGCCAAGGCGGGCATCACGTAATCAGTGCCCGGAGGAGGGTAGCGCGGGACAATCGGTCACGCTGGGGCCCTTCGAGGGCAGGTCGCTGACGATCGCCTTGCTTACGTACAACCGTGCACCGCCGATGGCTTCGAGCCTGTGTAGGCGGTCACCGAGTGCGCTGCCTTCCAGTGTGCCCGCTTCCCTTTCAGGCACGATCACGACCACCCGGCGTGAGCCGATCGTGGCCGCAAGCGTGCCGGCATCGGGAAAGCGCAGGGGATCTGGGTGCAGGGAAAGGCCGAATCTGAGGTCGCTGCTGCGGGAGTCGACCACGCCGACGCAGCGGTCCAGATACGCGGGCAAGGCCGACAAGGTCTCGAATTCTCGGTACAGGTAGACATCGCGCGGCTTCAGCGCCACCACACGCTGCGCCAATGTCGCCGACGACCTGATGGCCTCGTTGGTGGAAATCGTGTTGGAAAAGACGGTGGCGACCGGCAGTGCAACGGCCGCGCACGCGGCCACCGCAGCCGCCCGCATGCCGCGGAACGCCGCGATCACGCTGACCATCGACAGCACGGCGGCCGCAACGAGCATCACGGGAGTGCGCGCCGGCATCGCGCTGGCCGACGGGTGCGTGACGGCCCAGGCGAACACGCCGCCCAGCAGCGTGACCCAGGCCGCAGGCAAGAGCGCCAGTCGCCAGGCCGGCAGCGGCGCTTCAGCGAGCCGGATCGCGCAAAGCAGGGCGATCGGGGGCGCGGCCCCGACAAGGTAGTAATCGCCCTTGGCCTTCGACAGCGTGAAGAAGCAGAAGGTGACGACGAACCAGGCAGTCAGCAGACGCACCGTCGGAACGTGACCGGGCGCTTCAGCTTCGATCCGCCGGGGTCGGGTCAGGAGCAGCACCCAGGGGAACATGCCCACAAGCAGGCGCGGCACGTAATGCCACGGCGGCCCGGTGTGATAGTCATGGGGCACCCGCCGGTCGAGGAAGCGCATCAGGTGCTCGTTGACAAAATAGAACCGTGCAAAGCCTGGCTCCTGCCATTGCGCGGCGATGTGCCAGGGCACCACCAGCGCGAGGAACAGCGCAATGGCAACGGGATCGACGAGCGAACGCAGCCGGATCAGGGATGCGCGCTCCCAGGCTGCGAACAAGGCAACGACGAGGACATACAGGACCACCGGAAGGAGGCCCTTGGCAAGCATGGCCAGCGCGAGGAAGACCAGGCTTGCGCGCATCCATGGCCGCGAACGATCTTGATGCCATGCTTCGAGAAATGCCGCGAAAGCGCAGGCCAGCAGGCCGGTCAGGAGAAGATCGAACAGCAGCACCCGGTCGAGCACGAGGACGATGGGTGCGGATAGCAGCACCCAGGGTCCATACAGGGCCGCTCGCGGCGGCGCATGACGCAATGCGATCCAGGTGATGGATGCGAGCGCGAGGCATGCGCCGACCATGGGCGCGACCCGGGCGGCGCGCGGTCCAAAGCCCACGACCCGGAACGCGAGGGCGTCGATCCAGTAAAGAAGCGGAGGCTTCTCGAAATACGGAAGGCCGTTGAGTGTCGGGACGCTCCATGCGCCCCGGTGCACCATCTCCTGCGCAATGCGGGCATATTCGCCTTCGTTGACGTTTTGCAGGGGATGGCCGGTGCCCACCAGGATCGCCACAGTGCACGCCAGAGCGCAGAGGGCCGCGAGCGTCAGAGTGGGCCAGCGCAACCAGTCGCTCTGCCGGCGTTGCGTTGTGCCGGGAGCAGGACTTCGGTGGCTGATCGATTGTGGATTGCTTCCTTCCGGTTCGTGCATCCGTCTCCCGCCGGGCTTGTGCGCGATCTCCGACTATCGCGACAAACACGCTCGGCATCAATACCGCCGGTTCGGGTCGGAGCTGTTATGGAGGCGCTGAACGTAGGCGGCGCGTTGATACTGCTTCTGCTTCTGCTTCTGCTTCAGAGCCGTTCCGCCCAAGCTTCCCGCCACCTTGGCGACAAGTTGTGCTCTGTCCGCATACCACTGAAGAATTGGCTCTTGCAAGACAGCCGTGGAGCAGGTGTCGTGGCCGGCTTTGGTGAGAACGAAGTCTGTTTCGAGAACCTTGTTGTTAGCGCCCTTCAGGCCCGTGATACGGACGAGATCACGAGAGCGTAGGAGAGAAAGGGCGTCGTCCAGCCGCTCGTATGCGCTTGACCCGCTTCATCCAGCACGCTCCTATCGTCATTCAACAAAACTTCGTCTCACCAAAAAATTCCTTAGATCTAGCCGCCCTTAGCCTGCTTCGAGATGCTTGCAGCGCCGCCCCTAAGTGCAGGGCGAGAATGAATTCGTCAACAATACGCCTGAATCGCGGGAAATCTGAAGTCGAGTGCGTCATGTTGGCGCAAATCATGAAACATTCAG
>DASTGE010000096.1:0-3410 GCA_035719405.1 Burkholderiaceae bacterium | reverse complement strand
CCTGAGCGTCACCTTCCGGGCGCAGTCACGCTCGCTGAAGATGCCCACGACTTGCTCGCCCTGCGTGACAAGCAGTGCGCCGATATTTTTGTCGACCATCAATTGGACGGCTTCGAAAACGGAGGACGTGGGTGCGATCGTGAAGACTGTCTGGTCAAGCTTCGACTTGAGCAGGTAGGAGGCCGTTTTCATGGAAGAGCTCCTTCGTACGGCGGCAAGGTGGTGAGGCGAGGATCGTCGACCGGAGTTCCGATCGCAAAGTGGTAGAGCGACTGATAGCCCGCGTCCTTGAAACCCACGACCTGATGGACCGGGTCGTCGAAGAAGCAGCCGATGCCGATGGCGCGGACACCAGCGGCCTCTGCCTCCAGGTACAGCACCTGGCCGATCAGCCCTGTCTCCCAGAAGAGTCTGCGATAAAACCAGGGCCGGTGCTGGCGCAGGCAGGGTTCGAACTCCGCGATCATTGCCATCGAGAAGGCGCTCTCGCCGGCGATGTCCTGCCCGCAACTGAGCTGGGCAGCCAGGGCCCGCGCGTCGCCTCCTTGAAGCAGGAACAGGGGCAAAGCGTCGGGAGAGTTCAGTGGCGAGACCCAGGCGAATTGCGGGTGAGTCGCATCTTTCAGGCGGTCCACGGCGGACAGATCGCGTGCCAGCAAGTACAGGCCC
The DNA here is from genome assembly GCA_035719405.1 of Burkholderiaceae bacterium. Taxonomy (GTDB): domain Bacteria; phylum Pseudomonadota; class Gammaproteobacteria; order Burkholderiales; family Burkholderiaceae_C; genus CAMLIZ01. Next base: position 2,741 of record DASTGE010000096.1, on the reverse strand, counting down.
GGGACAAAACTGTCCACCCGGTGAACGAACAGCGCGAGGTGAATGGCCGGATTCCCTGGGACTGCGTCCCAGGGCAGGGCGCGCCGGCACAGGTCTCCCTCCACTCCCGGCACCACCCGGCTCAACATGGTGATGAAGCTGTCGGCCGAGATCGGGGTCGCGCCGTCGAACGCGAGCGCGCTGCGTCGCTGCCGAATCACCTCCGCGGCGCTGGCTCGGTGCCCCGTGCGGCCTGAGGAAGGCCTGTGGCGGGAATTGTTGCAGCAGTTTGGTAACGCTCGTCGGCGGCCACGATGCTCGAAGCTCCAGCGCATGTTCCTTCGCTGCGTAGTGGTACAGACCCGGTGCCGACGCAAGCCCGTCGAGGGCAGGGATGAGCAAATAGGCTTCAGTCGGGTGCAGGTTTCCACTGGAGGGGTTGGTTCGAAGCGCCCAGCGAACGTCACCAGCCTGCTTCCACGCCGAGATGGCCAGCGAATACTCGAACAAACGTGACAGGCTGCGGACGCTGAGGGGTGCGCTCTCGATGGCGCCGGCACGATACAAGTCTTCATACAGGGGCGAGACTGGCGCGTCTTCGGCTTTCAACCTCGGCAAGGCGAAGAGCGATGTTCCTTCATAGCGCCGGAAAGGATCGGGCTGATTCGCCCAGTCGATGTAGCCAAGCGAGCGTGCATAGTGCGAAAAGTGATGCTTCGTCTCCTGGTGATAGCGCATGACCATGTCCAGCGAATCACTCGGCTGCGCAGGAACCTCAGGGCCTTGATTTGTTCGCTCGTTCACGGACAGAACTCTCCTCGCTGGACAGTGACGCGACCCTGCGCTGGTCGTTTTTCGAGCCTTGTCCAAGGTGTCATCCAAGGGTGAATAGTGCGGCGCCTGACGACACCATGATGGTCAAGGAGCAGCTGGCGCGTCTCCACCGGGTTCTCGCAAATACTCTCTGCTGCGGCTGCGAGCCGCGGGTGCCGCTCAAGAATACCTTGGCTCTTGGCGTGCCCGCGACCGGGTGCAATCCGTGGACGGGCCGAGAGACCCTCTCACCTTTGCGGTCTGCGGCGTTGCAAATGCTCGCCATCGCCCGTCGACCGATGGCTCTGCTTTGCGCCTTGGACCCCATCCCGAATCGAGGCGCGTCATCGCGGTTTATTCAGTGTCGCCTTATCGGCTGCGCATCGCCTCGGTCAGCGGATCCCACTGACGCACGCGGCAGGTGAGCCGCGCGCCTGCGCTGTCGACGGCCACCGATACGAGATGCTTCTCACCTGCTGCCACTTCCGCAAAGCGCCAGCGGTCGGCATCATCCGCCAGCGACGCGTCGAAGGACACCCGCGGCGCCACGCCGTCGAGCTGCATCGAGAACCGGTCGAGGGGCAACGCAAGGCCGTCGCCCCGCGCTTTCAGGTAGCTCTCCTTCAATGTCCAATAGCGGTAGAAAAGCCGTTTCTGCTCCAATCCCGTAAGGCCATCCAATGCGGCCCGCTCCGCGACCGAGAAGAAGCTCTCCGCAATGCCTTCGACCTCGATGTCGCGCGCGATGCACTCGGCGTCAATGCCGACACGCGGATGCACGCGACTCACGGCGCACGCGGCCAGACCCGGAGTGTTGGTGACGTTGAAGTGAAGCGCGGGCATGGCGGGCAGCCGTTCGAGTTCGGGCTTGCCCCCGGGCCTGATGACAAAGCGCCAGGCGTCGGGCGACACGTCGGCATAGCATGACAACACCCGACGCACGAGAATGCGCGTCGCGGCGAACAACAGCCGGTCCTCCTCGAACACCAACCGCTCACAGCGAGCGCGCTCCTCCGCGCTCATCAGGCACTGCGCTTCCTCATGAAGGAGATCGGGCGCGGTCCTTTGGTAGAAGAAGAGCCATACGTCGAGGGGGTCTGCCTCGGCGTACGCTTCGCCGGCTGTGTCATTGCCGTCGCCCATTCGGGCCCGGTCGCCTCAGTGGACCCGCCCGCGCCGATGCCGGGCCTTCACACCCAGCACGCCGAGCCCGGCGAGCATCAAACCCCAGGTCTGGGGCTCGGGAATCGCGGTGATCATTCCCCGGATGGTCGTCGATCCGGCCAGGCACTCCGGCCCCGTCGGACACTCGCCCAGATGCGGCACGGCCAGCAGGCCGACGGTGGACCCGATCATCACATCGGCGTTGCCGAGGAATGACGATGCCACTCCATTGGTGTCGAAGAAGGTATTGGCGAGCGCGCCAGGGCCCGCTGTATTGCCGAACTTGGATCCGGTGAAGTCCACGTCCGCGAGTCCTCCGCCAAAGCCGACCGGGGTGCTGCTTCCGACGCCCAGGCCCAGCGCCGCGAAGGTGTTCCCCGCATCATCAATGGGGTGCCCCGCAAGTGTGAGGAAGAGTTGACCATTGGTGGCTGCGGCCCGGTCCGCCGCAGATCCCGTACTGGCATACGGATTGAAGTCGTTCTGGGTGCCGTACCCGAGATAGAAATTGATGTACCCGCCTTGCAGGCGCGTCTCTTGCGGTGTACGAGTGTTGATGGTGAAGGCGAACTCGTAAGTGAGCTCGCAACCGTTGCACAGCGCTGCGATCGGCTCGCCGTTCAGTTGTGTCACCTCGCCGAGTCCGGCGACATGCTGCCCCGCTGCCACGCCGATGTTTTCGTACATTGAGAGTACGCCGAGGAACGGTCCCACCGGGAGCTTGAAGCCTCCGACATCGACTGACACGGCCATCGCGGATGAGGCCGATCCCAGGCACATTGCGA
>DASTGE010000095.1:0-4958 GCA_035719405.1 Burkholderiaceae bacterium | reverse complement strand
TCGGGCGTGTCGACGGCAATCGACACCGAGAAACCGTTGAACTTCGTCTCGCCCTCCCCCCGCCCATCGGAGGCGAACAGCGTGCTTTCACCGATGCGCAGACTGGCGTGCATGACCTTGTCGGCCTGATTCGGCGGCGCCATCTGCGGATCCGGCGCGTCGCTGAAGCGCATCATGGAAACGATCTCCGCGCCCAGCGCCTGTCGGTAGAAATTCAAAGCCGCTTCACAACGACCGTTGAAGAACAGATAAGGCTGCACCTGCATTGACTGTCTCCTGACTGAACCCCAGAACGGCTGCCCAGTCTACGCCGCCCGTGTGAACGCTCCATCCCCGTTCGCTCGCTTTTGATCGCCACTGGGCGCCATGCGCAGCCTTCTCGCGCATGAGGGAAGCGCTGAACAATTCCCTCACGGGTCGCGCATCTTCGCTTTGGGCGGTCTGCGGCGTTACAAATGCGGGCCATAGCTTGGGCTATGGCTGTGCTTTGCGCCTTGCATCCCATCCCAAATCGAGGCGCGCGCCCTCGCGGGGAATTGTTCAGCGCCTCCTGAGGCCATGACCTCCCACGTCATGGCGCGTCGGCGCGGGCTCGGCTATCGTCCATTGCATGCATCGCCAAGCCCCGCCTGTCCTGTCGCGACCCGTCGGTGAATTGCTGCGTGACTGGCGCCAGCGCCGCCGCATGAGCCAGCTGGAGCTTGCATGCGAGGCCGACATCTCCACGCGCCATCTGAGTTGCGTCGAGACCGGTCGTGCACAGCCGAGTCGGGAAATGCTGCTGCACCTGGCAGAGCGGCTTCAGGTGCCGCTGCGTCAGCGCAACACGCTGTTGATGGCAGCCGGCTATGCGCCGATGTTCAGGGAGCGCCCGCTCGAAGACCCTGCCCTGGCCGCCGCACGAAAGGCCGTGGACCTCGTGCTGAAGGGGCATGAGCCCTATCCCGCCCTGGCAGTCGACCGCCATTGGAACCTCGTGGCCATGAACCAGGCGGTGCTGCCATTGATGCAAGGCGTTGCAGCCTGGTTGCTGCAGCCACCCGTCAATGTGCTGCGGCTCGCGCTGCATCCTGAAGGCCTGGCGCCGCGCATCGCCAACCTTCCGCAATGGCGCGACCATCTCATCGCCCGGCTGCATCAGGCCGGCGCTGCGAGCGGCGACCCCGCGCTCGCCTCGTTGGTCGACGAGCTTCGCGACTATCCGGTGCCGGCCGGCGGCTCGCCGCATGGCGAGAGCGATTTCGGTGGAGTGGCGGTCCCGCTGCAGCTTCGCACCGAGTGCGGACTGTTGAGCTTCCTCAGCACAGTTACGGTCTTCGGCACGCCGGTGGACATCACGTTGTCTGAACTCGCTGTCGAGGCTTTCTTCCCGGCCGATACCTCCACCGCCGAAGCCTTGCGTCGCCTGAGCGACAGGCAGCGGTCAGCAGCCAGCGATAAAGCGACGACGTCGAGCGGCGGCTCGACGGGATTCGAATGCGCGTGGCCGGTCAGCGTCCCGGCGCAAACTTGAATCTTCTGATGGACGAGCGTCGGCGCGATCCGCTGTCGGGCAATGCAGTGTTCAGCGGGGTGAGGATCGACCTGCAGCCCGGCGGCTGACTGAACGGCTGAGGCAGCTCGATGCGCGAAACGCGAGAGACGGGTTCCGCGTCGCCTTCAAAGCGCGATCGACCCGCCGAGGCGCATATTCAAGTCCACGATGCCCCGCATGGCGAGCTCCGTTGCGGCCTTCAGGGTTGCGGCGGAATAGTTGCCCAGGAGCGTCGGCTGCCCGCGCGCCGCGCGGGCGGGCGAGGTCAGCGTCGCATTGCGTGGAGCTGAACCGCTGTGAGCCGGGCGAGCCGGGTGCCCCAGATCATTGGAAACGTTGCCCCCGCTCCTGGCCGTACCCGGCTCCTGCGCTGCGTCCGTCAATGCGGCGCCGTAGTTGGGAGCATTACTCCCAGCCGATGTGATCTTCATCATTTCTGCCTCTTCATTCCTTGAGTTGATCATGCCTTGAAATAGTCGAGCCAAAGGCTCGACTCTCTTGACTCACACAGCGTGGCCTTTGCCTTCTGCTGCTCCTCCAGCAACAGGTAGGCAAGAGGGCTTTCCTCGGCCTGCCCGTCGGACTGCTCATCGAACTGCTGCGCGGCTTCGACGAGCAGCGTGATCGCATCGGCGCGACACGTCGCGTGGTCACCACCGTCCTGCATCAACTGCTCGGTCACCTCGTCAATCAATCCCAGGAAGCGCTGCAGGCAATCCGCGCCCAATTTCTCGGCGGCTCCTGTGCCCCGCTTCTGCGGAAGGCCGGCGAGATCTGCGTCTCCTCCACCGTCGCGCTCCATTCGCATCGAAGCGGACTGCGAACGGCTGACCGGATCGGAAGCATCGCTCGGGGGCGGGATGTACCTGAGATGTTTTGGCGTCATGGCCGGGTGCGTGTCGATGCCGGGTAGTCTGCCCGATTGGGACCGATCGCGTCGCGCCCGGGCCGAAAGCGACGGCCGCCGACGCGAAGGAGGCCAAGCAGAAGATGTGAGGCTCTCCCTACCGGCTTATCGGCGTTTTCCTGCGGCTTCATCAGGCGCCCCCCGATGAGCGCGCTATGTCGACGGACTTAGCCTTTCTGAGGTAGCCAATCGACCGAAGGAGAGCTGCATGAACTCATCCGATCTGCGTATCGATCCGACGCTGCTGCGCAGCCCCGTGGTGTGGGCCTGGGCACTTGCGGGGGCGCTCGCGTTGAGCACTCCAGCGCAGGCGGCCTCCGCCGACGATATCAAGGTTCCCGACGCGAGCAACATGACTGCGAAGCAGGCCTACCAGCACGACGTCGCCTACTGCAACAGCGGCGAGGCGACCCAGCCGCGCGCCCTGTGCCTGAAGGAAGCCCAGCGCGCCTACCGGGAAGCGGCAGGAGGCGGCGGGACGGGCAAGCGAAGCGCCACGGCGCATCGTTCCACCTCGCGCAAGTCAGGGAACGCGAGCAAGTAAGGCAACGGACGGCTTCGTCGCGCGCCGCCCTTCAAGGGCAGGCGCGTGGCGCATAAGGCAAGTTACTTCGTATTGCGCAGAACCACGATCCGGGAGAGGCGGAACAGATTCACCGCCTGCACGGCCTCGACGCGCCAATCGTGGGAGAGGATGTGCTCTTCGTAACTGAAGTCCGAGCGGAAGCCGATTCGATCGGCCATCGAGCGGACGGCACGTTCCATCAACCACCAGAATCGGCTGCCGCTGAAGTGGTTGACGATGAGAATCACCCCGTCGCCACGGCAGACGCGTCGCATCTCGTGTACCAGCCTGGCCGGGTGAGGCGTCACCGAAAGGACATAGGGCGCGGCCACGCAGTCGAAGCTGTCGTCCTCGAACTCCATGCGCTCGGCATTCATGAGCTGCAAACTGATGTCCCGATCCGGCATCCGTCCAGCGCGGCGGCGGGCACGTTCGAGCATTTCCGCCGAAAGGTCGATCCCCACCACCCGGGCCTGCGGCGGATATCCACCGAGTGTCAGTCCCGTGCCCACACCAACCTCGAGCACTGACCCCGGCTGCAACGCGCGGGCCGCCTGCGTCATGGCCCGGCGACCCGGCTCCAGCACCCAGCCGAACACGGTGTCGTAGACCGGCGCGAACAGGCCGTATGTACGGGCAACGCCCTGGGCCGAGGGCCCTCGCTCAAGACCAGGATGACGCAGATCACCCTGCTGCTGCCGCTCGGCGGCCGATGGAATGTCGTTCACGTGTTGCGATCCTCCGTACAAGTGCCCGTTTTTGAAGTAGCGTCATTAAAGCCCAACGGAGGCGAGAGTTGTGAATTGGCCCCGTGTGGCAACCCGGATGCCCATCCGGGACTTGGGTCACCTCTGTGCTACTTCAATGGCCCGCTCAGCGCACGCGCGCGCTGCAACAGCAGTTCCCGTTCTCTGATGTTGCGTGCAAGAGCCGCAGCACGCTCGAATTCCTGGCGGGCCTCGTCCTCGCGGCCAAGCCGTGCGAGAAGATCAGCGCGCACACTTGGCAGCCAGTGGTAGCTCTTGAGCGAGCCCTCCGTCTGGAGCTGATCCACGAGCTGAAGACCGGCCTGCGGACCGAAAGCCATCGCCACCGCCACGGCCCGGTTGAGTTCGACGACAGGTGACGGCGCAAGTTGAGCCAGCGCGTCGTACAAGGCTGCAATGCGTTGCCAGTCGGTGTCCTCGGCGCGGGGTGCTCGCGCATGGCATGCGGCAATCGACGCCTGCAGCACATAGGACCTCAGCATCTCGCGTCGATCCTGCGCAAGCGCTTGGGCACGCGCCAGCGCCGCAAGCCCGCGGCGAATGAGGAGATGATCCCAGCGGCTGCGGTTCTGGTCCATCAGCAGCACGGGCTTGCCATCGGCATCGACCCGGGCCGGCGTGCGCGAGGACTGCAGTTCCATGAGCGCCACCAGCCCATGCACCTCGGGTTCCTGCGGTGCCAGCTCAGCGAGGATCCGGCCGAGCCGAAGCGCGTCGTCGCACAGTGCGGGCCTCATCCAATGCTCACCGGCGGTCGCGGTGTAGCCTTCGTTGAAGATCAGGTAAACGACCTCCAGCACCGAGGCCAGCCGCTGTGCGAGGGCGTCGCCGGAGGGCAGTTCGAAGGGCACGCGTGCGGCCGCCAATGTCTTCTTCGCGCGCACGATGCGCTGCGCGACGGTCGGCTCCGGCACGACGAACGCGCGGGAAATCTCCTCTGTCGTCAGCCCACCCAACAGGCGCAACGTCAGTGCCACGCGCGCCTCGGTCGACAGTACCGGATGGCAGGCAGTGAAGATCAGGCGCAGCAGATCGTCGCCGATCGTGTCGGCCCGGGCGGCATCGAGCAGATCGACGAAATCCGGAACGATGTGCGCCTCTTGGGCGAGCAGCTCGCTGCCGATCTGATCGTGTTTGTCCTGCAGCATCTTGTACCGACGCAGATGGTCGAGCGCACGATTCTTC
>DASTGE010000094.1:0-2400 GCA_035719405.1 Burkholderiaceae bacterium | reverse complement strand
ACGACCTGTTTCCAGCTTGTGTCGTTGCTGAAGCCTCGTCACATCGTCACCGCACCGCCGGCGCCACAGGCTCCAGCTTCGTCATCCGTGTCGCAAGCCACAGCACTGCGGCCGAACACGCCACCAGCAATGACCAATCAGCGCGCTCGGTCGTCACCCACCGCATGTGCTGCGCCAGCGGCATGAGCAACATGGGCGACACGCTGACCATGCTGCGCAACCGCCTTGGCTGGTGCAGCTCCGTGTGGCAGTTCGAGCACTCGACCGTGCCGAAGCCGGACTTCAGCGTGTACTCGTACCAATTCAACGTCGCGTGGTGACAAACAGGGCATTTGAACATGGCCTCGACTCCTGTCCTGGTCAGCAACCGGAAACACGGCAGTTCGCGTGGCAATTCCACTTTTGCCAAGTGGAAGCGCCCTGGCAGGCAATGAGAACGATGGCGGCCGCTTCTGCACCGCCCATCTCGTTGGCGATCGCGCTGAGCGCGATACATGAAATCGCCTGGATGTCGGCCGTCTGGTCGCACTGGACATGGCAATCCTCCGCCGCCTGCTGGCAGTTCTGGCCAGGCATCGCGAGGAAGTCGGAAGCGAAGGCGAACGAGGGATCCATCTCCGCGATCCAGTAGTCCGTGGTCTCCATCAGGGTGAGCATCGGGTCTTGCACTTCGAACAGCGTCTTCTGCCGTGAGCAGGCGTGCTCGATCAGCTTTTCCCGCGTTGGGAACTTGCCTTGCACACGGAGGTTAGCGTACCAGTCGGGACCCTTGCCCGATTGCAGATTGAATGCGCGGCCCGATGGCGATTCGAACACCGCCACAGGACGTGTGCCGCCCTCGCCGTAGGCGACCACGAATGTCGCGCCGCCGCCCTCGAAGCTGGCAATACGCCCGTCATCGAAGTAGCTGAGCAGGTAGGTGGCGCCGTTCGCATGATTGATGACGCGAGTGTGGTGACCATCCAACTCCACGGAGACATTGCCGCACGGGCCATGCTTCTCCATGCCTTGGGTGGCCGCACCTTCGCCACCCGGGGGCGCGACCTCCCGCGGGAAGGGTCCCTCGGTTGCGCGAGCCGCGAGGGAAAGCGTCACGCATAGCGCGACGAGAAAGTACCGTGCCATCTTGCCTCCTTGTTGTTTGCTAAGGCCTGCGGTCGTAATCGCGCTGCAACCTACGCCGGCGATTTACAGGCCGTCAACGCTTTTGCGCAGGTTAATGAGCGTTAGCGCGCGCGCTTGTACACGCACCGGGGGCAGATGGACACCAAAAGGAGTACGCGTTAATACGCGACAAGCACGCCGGCAATGGGCGGCTTCTGGCCGCATTTCGACACCCGGCTCGCACGAAAGGCAGCGTTCACATCGTCGTGTCCTTGAACAGCTCGACGGTGACGCCCCCAAAGCGCAAGCATGCGAGAGCCGCTATGCTGAACGGATGAAATCGCTCGGCTCGCGTCCGAAGGGCGAACGGCTCGAACGGATGAAGGCATCGCCCCTGTGGGCGGGTGAGGGATTCCGCAACGCTCATCCCGTGATGCCGGGCTTGAGGGATCCGAACGCCTCGATGCCGTCCCTCACGGACTTCCTCTGCGGCGGCGAGCGGCGAGTTCCGAGCGGACCACTGCCGTCCGTGGATCCCCTCGAGCTGTGGCGGCGCAAGCCCGAAAGCGGCCTGCGCGCGACATGGCTCGGTCATTCGACGGTCCTCGTCGAGATCGGCGGCGTGCGGATCCTCACCGATCCCGTCTGGGGACCGCGCGCCTCGCCGCTTGCGATGGCGGGCCCGAAGCGCTTCCAGCCCGTGCCCGTCGCGCTCCACGACATGCCTCCCGTGGACGTCGTGATCGTCTCGCACGACCACTACGATCACCTCGACTATCCGACGATCCGCGCGCTGGCGAAGACAGACGTGCCGTTCATCACCTCGCTCGGCGTCGGCGCGCATCTCGAAGGGTGGGGCGTGCAGCCCGGGCGCATCACGGAGCTCGATTGGTGGGAAACGTACGAGCTTCCGAAAGGCGGGGTCACCGTGACCGCGGCGCCGTCGCAGCATTTCTCGGGCCGCGCGCTCCACACGCGCAACGCGACGCTGTGGTCCTCGTTCGTCATGCGCTCGGCGCGCCACGGGGTTTTCTTCAGCGGCGACACCGGGCTCACGAGCGAATACGGCGCCATCGCCGCGAAGCTGGGCCACTTCGATCTCGTGATGCTCGAGATCGGCGCCTTCCACCCCGCATGGGGCGACATTCACCTCGGGCCGGAGAACGCCCTCAAGGCGCATGCGTTTCTCGGAAGCGGCCTGCTGCTCCCGGTGCACTGGGCGACCTTCAGCCTCGCGATGCACGCGTGGGACCAACCGGCCGAGGTTCTGCTCACCGAGGGCCGCAAGACAAATGC
>DASTGE010000093.1:0-3576 GCA_035719405.1 Burkholderiaceae bacterium | reverse complement strand
CGCCTGACGCACCGAAGAATTTTGCCAAGTCAAGATCCACCGCGATGCGGTAGCCGTCCTTCACGTATGCCTGCACCTGACGAATTGCCTGATGTGCATTGCGGCCCGGTCGAAAGCCAAAGCTCGAATCCGAGAACGTCGGATCGAAGATCGGCGTGAGCACCTGGGCGATGGCCTGCTGGAGCACCCGGTCGAGGATGACGGGTATTCCGAGCTTTCTGGTGCCGCCATCGGATTTGCGCAGTTCAACTCTGCGTACCGGCTGCGGCACATATCGCCCTTGGATGATCTGCTCGCGCACAGCCGGCCAGTGTTCGCGCGCGTAGGCGGGGAAGTCCTTGAGGGTCGTGCCGTCAATGCCCGACGCACCCTTGTTCGACTTCACCCGTTTCCACGCCCGCCACAGGTTGTCGCTGTCCAGCACGGCCTCAAGCAGGTCTTGGTTTGCTTCGTCTTGTTTCAAGGCTCGGTGCATGCCCACCCGCCGACGCATCTCACCCGGTCGGGCTCGCCGATGCGCGCGAGGGCGGCACGTCTGCTCCTCGTGTCTCGTTGTTCAGCCCTTCGGCGGCCCGGCACCTGGCCACCTACTATGGCGTCTGCTGACTCCTGCGCCGTCACGACGCGCGTTTCCGCGCGCCACGCTGTGCGGTCGACGGCGGTTGCTGCCGATTCTTCGCATGCGGAGGGCAGCTCCCCGCAGCGCCTGGACCTTGATAGCCCGGTGTGGTCCGATCCGGGTCTGTCACCATCGTCACGCACCGCTCGCGGCGCAGGTCTCCCCAGGTAAGAGCGCGAACTGTCGGTGCACAAGCGCCGCATTTACCGTAGGCTGCATACCGGTGGGCTTTGCTGTCATGTGCCAGCTCGCCTCGCATCCCTCGGCCTTGACTATGCGGTTTCTGTCCGTCGCCTCGCACCTCTTGCACTCCGGCTTCCTCCAGACAGTCCCTCGCAGGATCGCCCTTGCCTTCGGCTCGTGGTTATCCTTGCTCACGATGAGTCCAAGTCGGTACTCCCACAGGGGACTTCCACCCCATAAGTTCGCGCCCATGCTGGGCGCACACCCTTCGCTCGAGCGGACCGCCACCGGCAAGGCACTTGGGCCGCGAGCCGGCCAGTCTCATCATCCGTCTCGCGGCCCAAGCGCCTTGCCGGTGGCGGCCGCTCAGCTCAAACGTTAGGCTCCAGCCGGGTCAATACCCTCGTTCATGAGAGCGCAGCAGTCCTTGGTGAGCTTTCTCCGCATGCCTTCGTCGGCGTGGGCCGCTCGTCCGCTGGCGAGCGGCGCTCCCTTTGTGGCCGTCGAGAGGCGCTGTTTTTCCGGCCTCCAAGTGGGCTGTCCGTCCTGCGGCGGCCAGCGTGCGGGCAGTGACGGCTCAAGCCGTCTTCTTGCCAGCTTGGTCACAGCCTCGAATCGTCATCTCACCGCCACCGGGGCTGACTTCTGCGGCCACGGCTTCAGCAACCAAACAGCGGCCAGCCGCCACTCGCCCGCATCGCAATCAGGGTTGGCTACCCCGGCAACTCACTCCATGCCATGTGATGGTCGCCGCACAAGATTGTTGTCGTGCCCCACCGCCGGAGCGGGGTTGAACCATGGGTACATGGCTCAACCGGGGCGCGTCCGGCGGCCTGGCAGGGGCCTCAATTGAAAGAAAAATAGAAAAGCCCAAGAACAGCCCCGCTGCCCTCCCAACCATTCCCGAACTGTTCACCTTCATGAAGGCCGACGAGGCCGGACCATCACGCAGCTTGATCAATAACAGCCATTAGCCCATCGCGATCGGTGCTCATGCTCACTTGACGCCACGCACGATCGCCAGCGCCTGCTCGCGTTAATCGCTCAACGCAAGGTCGGCCATCGGCCCGGACGTATCGAGCCACGAATGCGTAAACGACGACCCAAGCCCTTCCCGTCGCTAAAGGTTCCACGCCCTTACGCTCGCCAGCAAGTCCGAAAGCACGGCCACGACTGGCAGCCAAAGTAAGTGCCATTCAACTATGGCGCGCATTTGCAACGCCGCAGAACGCCCAAAGCGGGGATGCGCGACCCGCGAGGGAATCGTTCAGCGCCTCCATAACGCAGCAATCAACGCGAGAGCGAATTGCGCAGGCGCGATTGATGCTGGTGTTCGACAATCCACCCTTTTCAGAGGATCTCCGCATGAAAACCGTTGGCGTCATCGTCGGATCGCTCCGTCGCAACTCGATCAATCGCAAGCTTGCGCAAGCCGTCGCCCGTCTCGCGTCCGGACGGCTGGACTTCCGTTTCATCGAGATCGGCGACCTGCCGCTCTACAACGACGATCTGTGGCAACCCGCCGCGCCTGAACCCGTGCTGCGCATGAAGCGCGCGGTGAACGAGGTCGACGCCCTTCTTTTCGTCACGCCCGAGTACAACCGCAGCTTCACGCCAGCCATCAAGAACGCGATCGACTGGGGTTCGCGGCCGCGGGGCGACAACTCATGGGAAGCCAAGCCGGCGGGCATCATCGGCACCTCTCCGGGGGCAATCGGCGCGGCGGTGGGCCAGAACGCGCTGAAGGGGCTGCTCACGGTCGTCGACACGGTGCTGATGGGGCAGCCGGAGGTCTATCTTTCGTGGAAGGCAGAGTCCTTCGACGATGCCACGCATGAAGTGCTCAACCCCGACACCAAACTCTTCTTGATGAAGTTCGTCGACCGCTTCTGCGGCTGGATCGACCTGACTGCGCAACCGAGGACCGATGCGCAGGCAGACGCAAAACCGGGCTGATTCGCGCAGCCGTCAGCCGATCACTACGGAACGCAGAGAGTGCCTTCGAAGGTCGCAGTGCCGCTGCCATTGGCGAACGTGCCGCTGACACGAACCGACCCGTTTGCGCCCGCGAAGTCACCCGTGCCACCCGTGATCACCTGCGTATCCGACAGGTCGCCATCGCCGACCGTGCGGAAGGCGGCGGCGTTCTTGATCGTCAGGCTGCCGCGCATGCTGCCCAGACGCGCGTCGGCGATCACCGTATCGCCCGTCACGAACACGACGCCTGTGACGGGTGTGTCGGCAGTCGTCAATATGCTCGTCGCGGTGAATCGCGCCTGACCCTTCAGCGGCCCGTGCATCTGCGCAACCGTGCACAAGGCGACAGGAGACAGGCAGCTGCTGCCTGACACCTGCGTTTCCTCGACGACGCCCCGCACGTACCTGCAGTCGCGGGCGTGCGCAATCGAGACGACAGCACCGGCAGAGAGTACGAACAAGGCAGCCAAGGCCTTCCGGCTGGTGAGCGAAATGATCATGCGTGCTCCTGCAAACACTCGCGCGTCCGATCCCAGTCTCAAGCTAGGCGATCGCCGACGCAATTGCAAGATCTGCTCCTTGATGACTCCCGTCCTCGAATCACCGGCAGCAGCGATCTCCTCCAGCGGTGGCCGGCGCCGACTCGTGAATTGAACCTAGAAACGGCAGTTGAACGCGCCCGAGCGGGCCGGCATCGGGTGTGCTGGCAAGGCGCGACGACGACGCGGGCTCAATGCCCGCTAGGAGGAGCAACGCCGCCAGCGCGCCCGAGGGCGGCCCGATCGGGTGCGTAGCGT
>DASTGE010000092.1:0-2044 GCA_035719405.1 Burkholderiaceae bacterium | reverse complement strand
GATCCGTGCCCGTGTGGCAGCGGGAAGAAGTACAAGCAGTGCCACGGCAAGTTGAGCTGACGCTGCCGCTGCCGCCTTCGCTTCCACTGCGAGCTGAGAAGCTTCGCCCCCTCGCCCCGTAACGAAGCGTCTCGGCCCGGTTTGTGAAACCGGTATCGAACGCGCGCTCGCCCAGATCCCCTGGCCTCCACTTCGACCGCCTGTCAATGGGGACGGAGAGATCGAAGTTTTCGGACAGGTGGGTGATGAGCCTCTTCAATCGCTCTTCGCCGTCATGGGTGAGCCTGAGGATTGAGATTCCGCCGTCCTTCGCGGCGGAGCCGCCGTTGTTCCGCTGGTTCATCTTTGTGCTTCCGCAATCTCTTGCGTTCCCCGCTTCCTCGATCCGCTACCATTTCGCGAATTGGTCGCGAGTACCCAGGCATTCCATTCCGGGGGCGCCGTTGCCGAGTGGCAACCGTTTGCCAGGAGCCATGAGCGTGTCAAGACCATGAGGTACGACTCGTACGAGAGGGAATTAATGGCTGTGAACCTGTCTGCCCCCAACCCTGAAGACCTTCATCCTGTGCCCGGGGTGCAGCTTGGCATCGCGAAGGCCGGGGTGCGCAAGCCAAATCGCAAGGATCTTCTCGTGATGTCGCTTGCGGAGGGCAGCGAGGTGGCAGGTGTTTTCACCCGGAACCGCTTCTGTGCAGCGCCGGTGCAACTGTGCCAGCGTCACCTGGCTCTCCGCCGCGGCATCCGGGCGCTGCTCGTCAACACGGGCAACGCCAACGCAGGCACCGGAGCGGATGGTCTCGCGCGTGCCGAATCCACATGCGCATCGCTGGCGTCCCGCCTTGGCATCGAAGCGGAGCAGGTTCTGCCATTCTCCACCGGCGTGATCATGGAAACCCTGCCCATCGAGCGCATCGAGGCCGGGCTCCCGGCCGCCATCGCGAATATGGCGGACGCCCAGTGGGGGAGTGCGGCCGAGGCGATCATGACAACGGACACCGTGCCCAAGGCCGCGTCCGTGCAGCTGCAGATCGGCCGCGGTACCGTCACGGTAACCGGCATCAGCAAGGGCGCCGGCATGATCCGGCCGGACATGGCCACCATGCTGGGCTTCGTCGCGACCGACGCTGTCGTCTCTCGCGATGCGCTACAGGCGCTGGTGCGCGAGGCCGCCGACCTTTCGTTCAACCGCATCACGATCGACGGCGATACATCGACCAACGATTCCTTCGTGCTGATCGCCACTCGACAGGCCGGCCATGCGGAGATCACTTCACTCGACTCGTCTGACGGCAGGGCCTTGCGTGACGCGGTTGTGGAGGTGTCCACCAAGCTTGCACAGGCCATCGTACGCGACGGCGAAGGCGCGACGAAGTTCATCACGGTGACGGTCAGCGGCGGGCGGACCGAGGCGGAATGCCGTCAGGCTGCCTACGCGGTCGCGCACTCGCCACTGGTCAAGACTGCTTTCTTCGCCAGCGATCCGAACCTCGGCCGCATCCTTGCCGCCGTGGGCTACGCGGGCATCGCCGATCTTGACCAGTCGCTGATCGACCTGTACCTCGACAACGTGCATGTGGTTCGGGCCGGCGGTCGTCACCCGGACTACCGGGAAGAAGACGGCCAGCGAGTGATGAAGCAGGCCGAGATCACGGTGCACGTCAACCTGCATCGTGGCCCTGCGCACACGACAGTCTGGACCTGCGACCTGTCGCACAACTACGTCAGCATCAACGCCGACTACCGCAGTTGAGGGTCATCGGGTGAGTGCGCTGTACGAAGCCGCGGGCGGCAGGCAGCGCCAGTTGACGCTTTCAGCCGCTGTGTGCTCTGCCGGATGTGCGGCGGGTGGACTTGCGCTCGCGCTGCATCACCCGCTGTCACCCGTGGTTGCGGCGGCGTTGTTCCTGGTCGTCGCGGCAATGGCCTTCAAGCATCCGCGTGCCTGGCTTGTCGCGCTACCTGCCCTGCTGCCGCTGATCGACCTCGCGCCGTGGAGTGGCTGGTTTGTCTTCGAGGAAGTCGACCTGCTCGTGCTCGCGCTCGC
>DASTGE010000091.1:0-2550 GCA_035719405.1 Burkholderiaceae bacterium | reverse complement strand
GGTACACGCCGTCGATATAGACGCCCACGCCCGGCTCGCGCGCGACCTGGTTCTGGTCGAACGGCACGATCCCGCGGATGCCGACGGTCAGCGCCGACTGGCGGGCTTCGAAGGTGGCAACCCGCAGGCTCGGCACGCCGCCGTCGGCCAGGTCCATCAGGCTCTGGACGTGGCGCTTCTCGACGATGTCGGCACCGATCACGGAGATGGCGATCGGGGTCTTCTGAAGGTTCGTCTCACGCTTGGTTGCGGTGACGACGATGTCTGTCAGACCCGAGTTGTCTCCTCCACTCGCCGTGGCTGCTTCGCCGGGAACCGGAGCTGAGGTGCCGGCATCGGCGGCGTGAGCGGAACTCGCAACGGCCAAGCTGGAGACTGCGAGCGTAAGCGCCAATCGCGTGCGGGTATTCATTTCGCTATTTCCTCCCTGGGCACGGGGAATGGCGAAAAGTCCTTGCCATTCACTCCGTTAGGCAGGGGGCACCTAACTTTCGTTAATTACAGTTCAGCGTCACTTTTGTGACGCTACATTAACTTTTGGTAAGGATGGCGGAAGGCTTTGCCACACCTGCGTTGTCAGCAACTCAGTCCTCGCCGTAGGCTTCACGCAGTGCCCGGTCAGCTTCGCTGGCATAGCGGCGGCGGACATACTTTTCGGTCAATATTCCGACCGGATGCCCCTGCGCGTCGACAACGGCGAGATCGTCCGCCTCGGCATGGTCAAAGCTGGTCATGATCGCGTCGATGGTGTCCTCCGGGTGGAGCACCTGGCGATCCAGCAAGGCCAGTGATGCGACCGGTGCTGAGGCGTCAACCGCGGCATCGAATGCCGCAGCGGTGGGCACGAGCCCGGCGTATCGGCCAGAACCGTCAACCAACACGACGCGGCTGGTCGAGCCCAGAGGATAGCGGGAGCGGAACTCGGCCGTGGTTAGGTCGGCGGGCGCCGAGGGCGGCGCCTGGCGCATCATCCGACCAGCCGTCAGCTGGCGCATCCAGCCAATGTCGCGCGCGCTACGCACCACTTCGCCGCGCAGGTGCAGGCGCCATGTTGAGAAGGAATAACCGAACCTGTCGCGGACCACGGCACTTGAACAGAGCACAGCAGTGAGCACCGTGGCGGTGATGGCGAAGTCGTGGGTTGCCTCAAGCACCAGCAGGGCCATGGTCATGGGGCCGCCGACGATCGCCACGGCAAGCGCGGCCATGCCGACGAGTGCCGCATCGGACTGGTTGACGGGCAAGGTGGATGGGAAAGCGGTCCAGGTGATCGCGAAAATCTGACCCAGTAGCGAGCCGAGCAGCAGGGATGCGAAGAACAGGCCGCCTCTGAAGCCGCTGCCGAGAGAAACGATGGAGGCGAGCGTCTTCAGCAGGAAGATCGTGGCGAGTAGCTGCAACGATACCTCGCTCTCGAGCGTCAGGTGGAGCGCGCCGTGACCGGCCGACAGCACCTGCGGGCTGATCCAGCCGAGCGGCATGAGCAGCAGCCCGCCCGCCGCCGGTCGCAGCCAGTCAGGCAGGCGTGAAGCGCGGGCAAGCCCTTCCGCGATTGAGACAGCGCGCATGATCGCTATGCCAACAATCGCGGCGACGATGCCAAAGGCCGCGAAGAGGAAATAGTGGGCCGTCAAGATCGTATGGCCGCCACTGGCGACGATGAGATAGGGTGTGGTGCCCAGGGTCCGTGCCGTCACGGTGGCGGCAATCGCGGCCACAGCGATGGGCGCTATGGCGGCGGGCGTATACGATCCAATGACGATCTCGAAGGCGTAGAATGCTCCGGTCAATGGTGCCCCGAAGGCGGCAGCAATCGCCCCGCCGGCGCCGGCCCCAACCAGCACGCGCAGATCGCTCCGCCGCAGGCGCAGCCATTGACCCAGGGTTGAGGCAGCGCCTCCGCCCGCTTGGGCATAGGCCGCTTCCAGACCGACTGATGCCCCACAGCCGTTGGAAACCAGTGTCAGAACAGTGACTAGCAGGGTGTCGCGGCCAGGAATCCGTCCACCGTGGAGCGCATTGGCTTCAACAACGTCAACCGCGGCCCGACTACGGCGCGTCAGATGCAGGACGAGACCGACCAGCAGCCCGCCGAGCGGCAAGGCGATCAGCCTCACCGGGGCGATTTCGGTCAGGCTGCTGAGCCGGACGGTATCCTCGAGACCGAAGAGGGTAACCTGCATAACGCGCGCCAGCCTGCCAATCACGGCTGCCGCGAGACCGGCCCCCACACCCACCAGGGTGGCGAGCAGGATCAGGCCGATTTCGCTGGTGCGGATGATCCGGCGCGCAAGAGCCAGTCGCCCCGAGGCTCGAAGGGTTGCGTCGAGGCTCTTCATAGGTGGCGGAAGTGCCACAGCTACTTGCGAGAGGACAGCGGTTGCGTGCGGAACCGACCCGCGCTTGGCATCAGCGTGGCCATCCGCGGCCGAACCTGTTGTGTCGTATTTGCTCCGTCGGGGTTGAAGCCACGCCGGTCATTATGAACCGAGCGCAAGGCGAAGCAGCGCCGAGACTGTGCCCACGGCCAGCACACCGCCCAGCCACAAC
>DASTGE010000090.1:0-2641 GCA_035719405.1 Burkholderiaceae bacterium | reverse complement strand
TGCCGTTCTTCAAGACCATCAGCTATCCGCTCGGCGTGTTCGGCTTCATCTTCCTCACGTACTTCGTGATCGTGGGCGCGAGCAACGCCGTGAACTTCACCGACGGGCTCGACGGGCTGGCGATCATGCCGGTGGTGATGGTCGGATCGGCCCTGGGCGTGTTCGCCTATGTGGTGGGCAGCTCGGTCTACTCGCGCTATCTGCTGTTCCCGCACATTCCCGGGGCTGGCGAGCTGCTGGTTTTCTGCGCGGCGCTGGCGGGCGCGGGCCTGGCCTTCCTTTGGTACAACACCCACCCCGCGCAGATCTTCATGGGCGACGTTGGCGCGCTCGCGCTCGGCGGTGCGCTCGGGACGATCGCCGTGATCGTCCGGCAGGAGATCGTGCTCGGCATCATGGGTGGCATCTTCGTCGTCGAAGTGCTGTCGGTGATGATCCAGGTTGCCTTCTTCAAGTACACGAAGAAGAAGTACGGCGAGGGCAGACGCATCTTCAAGATGGCCCCGCTGCATCACCATTTCGAGAAATCCGGCTGGACCGAGACGCAGGTCGTCGTGCGGTTCTGGATCATCACGATGCTGCTTTGCCTGATCGGGCTGGCAAGCCTGAAGCTCAGATGAAAAGCACACCCCCGAAGCGCCTTCGGCGTTGCCCCCTCGTTTCTCTCCCCCTCAAGGGGGCGACGCCTGCGCACCGGCGAAGCGGGATCCGCGGCGTCTGCTTGGCTGGACTGCCGCGCCGCGGGGCAGCGCGTGTCAAGGCTGGGTCATGAAGCATTTGTCCGAACTCATGGTGCTTGTGCTCGGCTGCGGCGCCTCGGGCCTCGCGATGGCCCGCTGGTGCGGGCGCTGCGGGGCAACGGGCGTCCGCGTGTGGGATTCGCGTGAGGAGCCGCCAAAGCTCTCAGAGCTGCGTGAGGCGTTGCCGCAGGTGGAGTTCGTGAGCGGTGTGGTCGATGCAGGGTCGCTGCTGGAGGGGATCGGGCTGGTGTTGAAGAGCCCGGGGCTTTCGCCGAACGACGAGCGGATCGCGCGGTTGTTGAACGAGGCACAGGACAGGGGCTTGCTGGTGCAAGGCGAGCTCGACTTGTTCAATCGGGCGTTGGCGGGCCTGAAGGCGGAGCGCGGCTACAAGCCGAAGGTGTTGGCGATCACCGGGACCAATGGCAAGACCACGACGACTTCGTTGACCGCGCTGCTCGTCGAGCGAGCCGGTAAACGCGTGGCAACCGCAGGAAACATCGGGCCGACCATGCTCGATACCCTGGGCGACTTGTTGGACGAGGAAGGGGTTGAGAGCAGGGCTCCCTCACCCCAGCCCGATTCCCTTGAAAGCTCTCCCGCTCAGGAGGCGAGGCAGGAATGCGCCGCCCCTTCGACCGATGAATTGCTCCCTCTCCCGCTTGCGGGACAGCGCTTGCGCTGCGGTGGCGGCTCATGTCGCGACAGCGACGCGATGCCGGAACCAACGGGTCGGGGTGAGGGCCCGAGTGAGCGTGTCGCCGACGATGCGCAATCCCTTCCCTCCAAGCCCCCGACCTTCGAGCATCTCCCTGATGTCTGGGTCCTCGAGCTCTCGAGCTTCCAGCTCGACGAAGTCAAGGGCTTTGATCCCAGCGCCTCGACGGTGCTCAACATCACGCAAGACCACCTCGATTGGCATGGCGACATGGCGGCCTATCGTGCCGCGAAGGCGCGCATCTTCGGGCCGCACACCATCATGGTCATCAACCGTGATGATCCGCTCGTGGAGGCGATGGTGCCCAAGCCCACGCCGACCAAGGGCGCGAAGGGCAGACCCGCGAAGGCCATCGAGCGCAAGGTCATCCGCTTCGGCCTCGACGCCCCCAGGCTCCCCGGCGATTTCGGCCTCGTGGTCGAGAGCGGCATGGCCTGGCTGGTGCGCGCGCTCGAAGACGACGAGCCGGCCGGCCGGCGCAAGGGCGAGGAGCACGAGCTTCACCTGCAGCGCCTCATGCCGGCGGATGCCCTGCGCATCCGCGGTCGGCACAACGCCTCCAACGCCATGGCCGCGCTCGCGCTTGCCACGGCGATCGGCTGCCCGCTCGCCCCCATGCTGCACGGCCTGCGCGAATACACGGGCGAGCCGCACCGCGTGGAGTACATCGGCACGCTCGACGGCATCGAGGTCTTCGATGACAGCAAGGGCACCAACGTCGGCGCGACCGTCGCTGCGCTCGACGGCCTCGGGGCCGACAAGGCACCGTCGAAGCTCGTCGTGATCCTCGGTGGCGACGGCAAGGGCCAGGACTTCTCGCCGCTCGCGCCCGCCGTGGCACGCCATGCCCGCGCTGTCGCGCTGATCGGCCGCGATGCCGATTCGATCTTGACCGCGCTTTCAGGCGCGAGCATTCCCATGCAGCGACACGAATCGCTGGAGGCCGCGACGCCGAGCGGATCGAGGCGGCGCTCGCCGGCACCGGCGTGCCGGTGCAGCGCCACCCCACGCTGCAGGCCGCCACCCGCTGGTGCTTCGAGCAGGCCCGGCCGGGCGATGCGGTGCTGCTGAGCCCGGCCTGCGCCAGCCTCGACATGTTCCGCAACTACAAGCACCGCGCCGAGGTCTTCGTGGCCGAAGTGCAGGCGCTGGCGGCCGACCGCGGGGAGGCGCTCGCGTGATC
>DASTGE010000089.1:0-3832 GCA_035719405.1 Burkholderiaceae bacterium | reverse complement strand
CGGCGAGCTTGCTCCATCCCACCATCCAGCCGAATGCGCGTCGGGCCGATGGGCACGGCAGCGTTCGCACCGGATTGCCGACGACCCCATCGAAATGGGATCCAGATCAGCCCCTGGTAGGCGACATTGCAGGCGAGGGTGGCATCAACCGTGCACGCCTATGGGCCGTGATGAAGCGCTTCTTCGCCACGGTCGCCGAGGTGATCCGTGCAGACAACCCGGCTCTGGCCGAAAAGCTGCTGCGCGCCACGCCCCATTGGACGAGGCATACCCATGCCACCCATGCCCTGCAGCGCGGCGCCGAGTTGACCGCCGTGCGCGACAACCTCAGACATTCCTCGCTGGCCACAACTTCGATTTACCTGCATTCCGATGACGTTCAGCGCGCACGGCAAATGGCCGCAGCGTTTGCCGTGCCGGCCCGCTGAACAGTTTCCACCTCATGTGGAACATCCCGTCCAAATACAACAGTGGGATGACCGCGGAAATTTTCGGCGGTTTGCGGTTAGAACCCCTCCACCGGCAGGACCGCGCACAACGATTCGACCGCACGCGCATAGGGCTGCTGCGCAGCCGCTGCGGCCACCAGCAGCTCCAGCTCCGGGGTGAAGCGCTGCGGCAGGCGCTCAGGCAGCGGGCTCCACGTCGGCTGGCGGCCAAAGAAGTGAGCCTCACACAGGCAGCGGTACCACCGTGGGCTGTGCAGCTTCACGAGTCCGAACACGGTGCGCACGCTGATCGTTCGGGAGTCCTTGTGCGGGTAGGACCAGCCGCACGGGCAAATAGCACGCTGCTTGAGCCAGGCGGCCGCCTGCGACTCGCTCAGGCATTGCTGGGTCCGGCGGAGAAGCTGTTTGCCGTCATCGAGCGTGAGCCCGAGACTGCGCACCGACAGATCGGCCTCCTCGCGCTCGAACGAAGCCAGCGTTACCTGCTCGACCGTGCCGTCATCGAACACCAATTCGGCCTTGACGATCATCTGCATGGGCGACCTCGCCTTTGTGGTGAGCGAACGGGCCAGCCTACGCCGACCGAGCCTCCCACACTTTTGCCCGCTCTCGCGTGAAGTGTAGTAAACCTGGGTCTTCCGCACTTTGTGGAGCGCCGGTCAAGACCGGCAGGATGTCGTGAATGAAAGAGTCATACGCTGAAGGCCTAACCAGCCACGGCGGCCCCGAGTCATGCGCCAACGGTCGTGAGGCCGGGGGTGAAGCGTTGACAGGGGTACTCGCGGGTCGGCCATTGAGCCGCGAAATTCGGAACCCGTGGCGCAAGCCGCGGGGTAGCCGGGGTGCCGAGGCAGTCACAAAATGCCGAAGGTCACATCGCCGTCACCGCCAAGGTGAGGTGGGGGTGAACCCCGCGCGGTCAGAGACCCCGTACACGCGAGGAAACATCCTGCACGGGAACCGGGAGATCCCGCGTACTTCTGCGGCCCGCTGGGAAGCGTTTGCCGCAGAGCGCATCGTGAAGCCTTCGGGCGTACGACGATGAGCCAAAGGCGCGGGAAGTCGGACTGCTGCGTAATACCGAGGAAGCCATCGAACAAGGCCGCGGGTGCAATCCCTGTGGTGGCGGAGGTGGTGGAGGGAAGGCAGTGGGCCAAGGGAAGAGCCTTCGCAGCGCGCATGTCCCGCAGATCGATGCGGACTTACGACATGGGAACGGCGCTCGAGGGCATACGACAGACGGCCAGAGGTCGTCGCGATGCGAAGTTCACCGGGCTGATGCATCACATCTACGCCCCTGAACGCCTGCGGGCGGCCTACCAAGCGCTCAGGCGCGATGCGGCCGCTGGCGTCGATGGGCAAACCTGGCAGTCGTACGGGCAGGAGCTGGAAGCGAACCTTCTGCTGCTGTCCGATCGGCTGGCTCGCGGGGGTTACCGCCCCCAGCCTGTGCGGCGCGTGTACATCGACAAGGCCGACGGCAGCAAACGCCCGCTGGGCGTGCCGGCGCTGGAGGACAAGATCGTCCAGCGGGCCACGGTCGAGGTGCTCAACGCCGTCTACGAACAGGACTTTGTCGGGTTCAGCTACGGCTTCAGGCCACAGCGCAGCGCTCACCAAGCGCTGGACGCCGTGACAGTGGGGGTGAGCACGCGGAAGGTGAACTGGATTCTCGATGCGGACATCAGCAAGTTCTTCGACACCATCGAGCACGACTGGCTGATCAAGTTCATCGAGCATCGCGTGACCGATGCACGCGTTGTGCGGCTGATTCGAAAATGGCTGCACGCGGGTGTGCTGGAGGGCGACAGGATCGAGCGCAGTGAGCTCGGCACGGTGCAAGGGGGCAGCATCAGTCCGCTGCTTGCGAACATCTACCTGCACTATGCGTTCGACCTGTGGGTGAAGCAGTGGAGGGGCCGCCACGCCCGGGGCGAGGTCATCGTCGTGCGCTATGCCGACGACTGGATCGCCGGGTTCCAGTACCGCGAAGACGCCGTGCGCTTCCAGCGCGCGGCGGCTGAGCGCCTGGGCCAGTTCGGGCTGAAGCTGAACCCCGAGAAGACACGGCTGATCGAGTTTGGGCGCTTCGCCCGAGACGATCGGCAACGCAAGGGACAGGGCAAGCCCCAGACCTTCGACTTCCTGGGATTCACGCATTGCTGCGGGAAGACACGCCAGGGAAAGTTCATGGTGCTGCGGCTGACCAGTGCCAAACGCCTGCGAGCCAAGCTGCAGGCGGTCAAGCAGGAGCTTCGACGGCTCATGCACCGCCCCCTCGCTGCGCAGGGCCAGTACCTGCACGCCGTGGTGACAGGGCATGACCGGTACTTCGGCGTGCCGTGCAACGGTTCGCGACTGCGGGCGTTCCGCCAGCAGATTGTGCGCCTTTGGCATCGCATGCTGTGCCGCCGCAGCCAGCGTCACCATATGCCGTGGCGGCGCATGACCGGCTTGATTGCGCGCTGGCTGCCTTATCCGAAGATCTGCCACCCGTACCCCCATCAGCGTCTGATCGTCACGACCCAAGGCAGGAGCCGTATGCGGTAACTCTGCACGTACGGATCTGCGGAGGGGGTGTCGGGTGACCGGCATCCCTACTCCAACGAGCGGCCGCTGGAGGGTGTGAGGCGGAACCTTGCCGCCCCAAACTTGCATCAGCCGCCGCGAACTTCAATGTGGTACAGCCCCCAGGGGCAAAGGGCGAAGCGCTCCTTGAGAGGCTTGTCCTGCATGTCGGATGCTTTGTCGGCCTCGTAAACACCCCAGAGCGGCCCGAACCCACCGAGCGTCAGGGGCTGGCCATTCATATGGGTCGCCACGATCATCTTGATCCGGCGCATGTCCCTTAGGGTAAGGTCGACGGTATAGCCGTCGATCGCCTTCAGGGTGAGTGAGACCTCAGGATGCAGCGCCACACCGGCCTGCTCGACCACGGTGGTTACCAGCGGTCCGGCTAACTCGCGCGGCTTTTCGTCATATATAACGGGCTGGATTTTCACCGCCGGCAACTTGAGAAGCGCGGCTGCGTCGAGCACCAGCGCCTTGTCGAACTTGACGCCTTGGTTGGCCAGCAGTGGGTCCAGCAAGGGATCGAGGGGGCCGCGATTGCTTCTGCTGATCGCGCCCGAGATTGTCAGGATTCCAGCTCCCGACGCGGGCCTTACCTCCGCATGAGCACTGATCAAGGGCAAAACGGTGGTGGCGCTCGCGGCAGCTAGGAAACGACGCTTGTCCATGGGGATACTCCGTGGTGGCTTTAGTCTGGGGTGGACGAGGACGTGATTCTCACCGCTGACGCGATTTTGCTCTGCGACCCGAGCTGCTTCGACCGTTCAACGTAGCCAACGCGTTCGCCCCCCATCAACGACCAGTACCTGGCC
>DASTGE010000088.1:0-3969 GCA_035719405.1 Burkholderiaceae bacterium | reverse complement strand
GCTTAAACGCAGGCACCGTCCTCGGTCGCGCCTTCGACGGCCTTCTTGACCTTGGGGATGAACTGTTCGCGGGAGACGCCCAGCCACATCACCAGCGGGCTGGCGACCAGCACCGAGGAGTAGATGCCGAAGCAGATGCCGATGGTCAGCGCCATCGCGAAGTAATGCAGCGTCGGGCCGCCGAAGACCAGCATCGACAGCACCATCATCTGAGTGCAGCCGTGCGTGATGATTGTGCGGCTCATCGTGCTCGTGATCGCGTGATCGATCACCTCCACCGTACTCATCTTGCGGTACTTGCGGAACGCTTCGCGGATGCGATCGAAAATCACCACCGACTCATTGACGGAGTAGCCCAGGACGGCGAGCACTGCGGCCAGCACCGACAGTGAGAACTCCCACTGGAAGAAGGCGAAGAAGCCAAGGATGATCACCACGTCGTGCAGATTCGCGATGATGGCCGCGATCGAGAACTTCCACTCGAAGCGCAGCGCGAGGTAGATCATGATCCCGAGCACGGTGACGACCAGGGCCAGCGCGCCGTCGCGAGCAAGTTCGCTGCCGACCGTAGGGCCCACGAACTCGCTGCGGCTCAGGCTTACCGGCTCTTTGCCATCGGCCGTGCGGCATACGGGCTTGCTCACTTCCTCGCCCTTGTCCGTGTGGAACTGGCCCGTGCTGACGGAGCCGCTTTCGGCCCTGCACAGCTCGTCGAACACCCTCCCCACCACCTCGGACTGCTTCACGTTGCCACGCAGCGGCAACCGCACGAGCACGTCCCGCGACGTGCCGAAGTTCTGGACCTGTGACTCGCCAAAGCC
This sequence comes from Burkholderiaceae bacterium, assembly GCA_035719405.1. Lineage (GTDB taxonomy): Bacteria > Pseudomonadota > Gammaproteobacteria > Burkholderiales > Burkholderiaceae_C > CAMLIZ01. The sequence goes on along the minus strand of DASTGE010000088.1, from coordinate 3,148 downwards.
CAGCGCATCCACCGCGGTGCGAGCCTTGTTGAGGTCGGCCGGCTGAGCGTACTGCACCTCAACCAGCGTCCCGCCGGTGAACTCGATTGACAGATGCAGTCCACGGGTGGCGAGGAAAAACACCGCCGCGAGGAAAGTGACCAGCGAAACCATGTTCAGCACCAGCGCGTGGCGCATGAACGGGATGTCACGTCGAATGCGGAAAAATTCCATACGAGGCTCTCGCTCCCGGGTTCAAGCCTTGACTTTCGTGGCGGGCTCGGCCTCCGGCTTCCAGACCTGCCCGATCGCCACCGACTTCAGCTTCTTCTGCCGGCCATACCAGAGGTTGACGAGACCACGCGAGAAGACGACGGAGGAGAACATCGAAGTAAGGATTCCGAGGCAGTGGACCACGGCGAAACCACGGACCGGACCCGAACCGAACGCCAGCAACGCAAGGCCGGCGATCAAGGTGGTGACGTTCGAGTCAAGGATGGTTGCCCATGCCCGCTCATAGCCTGCCGCGATGGCGGTTTGCGGCGAAGAGCCGTTGCGCAACTCCTCCCGGATCCGCTCATTGATCAGCACATTGGAGTCAATTGCCATGCCCAGGGTGAGCGCGATGGCCGCGATCCCGGGGAGGCTCAAGGTGGCCTGCAGCATCGACAGCAGCGCGACCAGCAACAGCAGGTTGAACGCAAGCGCCAGCGTCGAGAACACGCCGAACAACAGGTAGTAGGCGCACATGAACGCGGCGATCGCTGCGAAGCCGTACAACACACTGTTGAAGCCTTTGGCGATGTTGTCCGCCCCAAGGCTCGGGCCGATCGTACGTTCCTCGATGATCTCCATCGGGGCGGCGAGTGAGCCGGCGCGCAGGAGCAGGGCCACATCGTTGGCTTCCTGCGTCGTCATCCGGCCCGATATCTGCACGCGTCCGCCGCCGATCTCGCCGCGGATCACCGGCGCCGTCACCACCTCGCCCTTCCCCTTCTCGAACAGCAGGATTGCCATTCGCTTTCCGACGTTCTCGCGCGTGACATCGCGGAAGATGCGCGCACCACGTGCGTCCAGGGTGAGGTGAACGGCCGGCTCCTGTGTTTGGCCGTCAAAGCCGGGCTGCGCGTCGGTGAGGTTCTCGCCGGTCAGGATGACCTGCCGCTTGACGATAAGGGGCGATCCCCCGCGCTCGACATAACGCTCGTCGCCGAACGGGACCGGCCCGCCGCGCAAAGCTTCCAGGGCCTCTGCACTGTCGTCCGCCATCCTCACTTCCAGTGTGGCGGTGCGGCCGATGATGTCCTTTGCCTTGGCCGTATCCTGCACGCCCGGCAGTTGCACGACCACCCGGTCAGCGCCCTGCTGCTGGATGACCGGCTCGGCCACTCCCAGCTCGTTGACGCGGTTATGCAGCGTGGTGATGTTCTGCTTCAGCGCGGCTTCCTGGACGCGCCGCGCAGCGTCAGGTTTGAGAGTACCGACAAGCTTGAACTCGGCACCATCAGGTGTCTCCACCCATTGGAGATCGGGCAGCTGGTCGGAGAGCAGAGCCATTGCCTGCTGCAGCGTCGCCTGATCCCGCAACCGCACCTCGACGGTGTTACCGTTGCGCGTGATGCCGGCGTGGCGCACATTCTTGTCGCGCAACAGCGTTCGAATGTCCCCGCTGAGAGCCTCCGCCTTCTTCGTGAGGACCGACTTCATGTCGACCTGCATAAGGAAATGGACGCCACCTCTCAAGTCCAGGCCAAGCGCCATCGGCAGCGCGCGGAGGTGCGTCATCCAGGCTGGAGTGCGCGACAGCAGGTTCAGCGCGACGATGTAGCCAGGATCGCTCGGATCGGGATTCAGCGCCTTGTTCAGGGCGTCCTTGGCTTTCAGCTGCGTGTCGGTGTCAGTAAATCGCGCCTTCACCGAATTGGCCTCGAACTGCACGAAATCAGGTCGGAGCTTCGCGTCATTGAGCACCTGCTCGACACGCGTCGCGGTGGCAGGGTCGACCTTCAGGGTCGCCTTGCCACTGGACACCTGGACCGCTGGCGCCTCCCCGAAGAAATTGGGGATCGTGTAGAGAAGGCCAATCAGCAGCGCAAGCCCGAGGATTGCGTACTTCCACGCTGGATAGCGATTCATTACTTCAGCGAGCCCTTTGGCAGCACCTGAACAACTGCGGAACGCTGCACCTGCAACTCGATGCCGCTTGCGACTTCAAGGCTGATGAAGCTTTCCCCTAACTTGGTGATCCGGCCAAGCATCCCGCCGGACGTGACGACCTCGTCCCCCTTGGCCAGGGCCTCGATCATCGCCTTTTGTTCTTTCTGCCGCTTCATCTGAGGGCGAATCATCACGAAATACAGCACGACAAACATCAGCACCAGTGGCAGCATGCCCAGCAAGCCGGACTCGCCACCTGTCGCGGCGGCGGGCGCCCCCTGTGCGAAAGCTTCGGAAATGAACACGTCTTCGGATCCTCGATGCAAAAACCCGCCAGCTGCGGGCGAGAACCGGAAATTCTAAGGGGCTGCAGAACGATGCCCACAAATGAAAACAGGCCCGCACATGGGGCCTGTTTTTTGGGATCTGGTTGCGGGGGCAGGATTTGAACCTACGACCTTTGGGTTATGAGCCCAACGAGCTACCAGACTGCTCCACCCCGCGACTGGAAAGATGAGAGTATAGCAAAACTTTCGTTCGCTCAAAGCCCTGCTGCTGACAACGTTCGGCCAAAGCGTTCCGAACTCTGGAAACCGATCACGCGCAAAGCGTGAAGTTCCCTTCCCTGCGCGTCAAAGAAGACCGTTCCCGGCGGACCGAACAGCTTGAAGCGGCGCAGCAGCTCGCGCTCTTCAGCGCTGTTGCGCGTCACATCAGCCTTCAGCAGCAGGGCGGCCGACATTCGACGCTGAATGTCCGGGTCGGAGAACGTGAAACGCTCCATCTCCTTGCATGACACGCACCAATCTGCATAAAAGTCCAGCATCACCGGCTTGCCGGGGTTCGAGAGTGCGGCCTCGAGTTCGGCGACGTTTCGGACCTGATGAAACGGCAGGGCTGTGCTTACGGGCACTTTGCCAGGGGCAAGATGCGCCAACGGCTGCAAGGGATCGCCGCCGCCACTCGTGGCTCCTAGAAACTCGATCGCCCCAAACAATGCAGCGACAACACC
>DASTGE010000087.1:0-3649 GCA_035719405.1 Burkholderiaceae bacterium | reverse complement strand
CACTTCGCTCGGCTTGCCACTGCCAGGGCCGGACGGCAAGGGGCCGGATGATGCCCTTGCCGAAAATAATGTCCGATCACTTTGGTGCCGACGGCGAGACTCGAACTCGCACAGCTTTCGCCACTACCCCCTCAAGATAGCGTGTCTACCAATTTCACCACGTCGGCATCGGTCAACTTGCGGTCTGAAGGAGCATTGAGGGATTCGCTCATCAGACAGCCTCGAATTCTAACTCAAATCAGGCCCTGTTCCGGGTTTCCCCTGTCGATCGCCGCAATGAACTTTAACTTACGGTCAATGAGGGGTCCCTGCGATGGGTTTACCTCGAGGCTGCAGGTGCAGGCGGTACTGCCGCAGCAGAAGCGGCCGGACCCTGCGGAACTGCAGGTGTTGGTGCCACACCCGGGATCTGGGCCGCGCCGGTCAAAGGCGCACTCGCAGCCGGGGCAGTTGGCACGGGCCGATCGAGAATGCTGCTTCCGCTGGACCGTACGACCGGCGTGGTGGACAGATAGCCGAGCGCCAGCGTGCAGACGAAGAAGATCGTGGCACACACCGCCGTCGAGCGCGACAGGAAGTTCGCGCTGCCGGTGGCACCGAAGAGACTGCCTGAAGCGCCGCTGCCGAACGATGCACCCATGTCGGCGCCCTTGCCGTGCTGAAGCAACACCAAGCCGATCATCACGAGCGCGGTGAGCAGCTGAAGGATCAGCACCAGGTTTATCCAGACTTGCATGTGAAATCCTTGCTTCGAAAAATCGCCGCCTCGATCAGACTGCGACAGCCGCGCGGCAGATGTCGACGAAATCGCGGCTTTTCAATGACGCCCCGCCAATGAGGCCGCCGTCAATATCGGGTTGAGCGAACAGCGTCTGCGCGTTGTCGGGCTTGACGCTGCCGCCGTAGAGAATGCGCATGGCGTCGAAATGCGGCGTGGCCGCGTGCAGTTGCGCGCGCAACAGCGCGTGGACTTCCTGCGCCTGCCCGGGAGTCGCGGTACGTCCGGTGCCGATTGCCCATACCGGCTCGTAGGCAACGACAATTTCCCCGATGCAATGCGCGAGCGTGTGAATCACGGCCGACAACTGACGCTTCACCACGGCCTCGGTCTCGCCCGCCTCGCGCTGATGCAGAGTCTCGCCGACACACACGATCGGCGTGATGCCACGGCTCAAGGCCGCCTTGGCCTTGTCAGCGACCTCATGGTCGGTTTCTCCATGAAATGCGCGCCGCTCGGAGTGACCAACGATCGCGTATCGGCAGCCGAACTCGCGGAGCATGGATGCAGAAACCTCCCCCGTGTAGGCGCCTTCGTCGTGCGCCGACACGTCCTGTGCGCCCCATCGAATGTCACTGGCCGCCAGCGTCACCGCTGTTTCAGACAGGTACGGGAAAGGCACGCACACCGCCACATCCGCGTCGAATGGCCTCGCGGCCAGGATGCCCGCCAGCAATTCGGCGTTCGCCGGATGGCTGCCATTCATCTTCCAATTGCCCACGACCAGCTTGCGTCGCATTAACCGCTTCTCCGTTGTCTTGCGTCGTCACGCCTGGTTGATTGTCACGCCCACTTGAGCACGATCTTGCCCACATGCCTGCCCGACTCCATCAGCGCGTGCGCCTGCGCAGCGTCGAAGGCATCGAACACCTGATGAATCACGGGCTTGATGACTCCCGCTGAGAGCTTCGGCCAAACCTTCTCTCTCAGCGCGGCGGCGACCGCGGCCTTGAATGCCACCGGCCGCGGACGCAGCGTGGAGCCGGTGATGACGAGGCGCTTGCGCAGCACGAGGCCCGCATCGAATTCCGACTTCGTGCCACCCTGGATTGCGATGATCACGATGCGCCCATCCTCCGCGAGGCACGCGACCTCGCGTGCGACGTATGAACCGGCCACCATGTCGAGGACGACATCCACGCCCCTGCCGCCCGTCAGCGTGTTGGCCTCGGCCGAGAAGTCCTGCGTACGGTAATTGATGGCATGGTCGGCGCCGAGGCGCAGACAGGCCTGGCACTTGTCGTCGTCGCCAGCGGTGACGATGACTTTCGCGCCGAAGGCCTTCGCGAGCTGGATTGCGGTGACGCCGATCCCGCTCGAGCCGCCCTGCACCAGCAAAGTCTCGCCCGCCTGCAGAGATGCGCGCTGGAAGACATTCGACCAGACGGTGAAGAACGTCTCCGGTAGGCTCGCGGCCTCAATGTCGCTCAGACCCTCCGGAACGGGCAGGCATTGCTCGATGGGCGCCACGCACAACTGTGCATAGCCGCCGCCGGCGACCAGCGCGCAGACCCGATCGCCGATCTGGAAGCCAGCCGCGTCGAGCTCGCCTTTATCGCTGGCGACGATCGTGCCGGCGACTTCCAGGCCCGGCAGATCCGTGACCCCCGGCGGCATCGGGTACAGGCCTTTGCGCTGGAGCACGTCGGGGCGGTTCACGCCCGACGCCGTCACGCGAATCAGCAACTCGCCCGATGCCGGTACCGGATCGGGCCTTGTCGTCTCGCGCAGCGCCTCCGGCCCGCCGAACTGCGCGATCTCGACCGCCTTCATTCCGGTTGCTGGTGCACGGGTTCGGGCTCGGCGCGCTCAGGCCTGGGCTCGCGCTCAGGACGATCGGCGAGCGCCTTCATCGAGAGCTTCACGCGACCCTTGTCGTCGGTTTCAAGCACCTTGACCTTCACAATCTGACCTTCCTTGAGGAAGTCCGACACCTTGTCGATGCGCTGATGGGCGATCTGGCTGATGTGCAGCAGCCCGTCCTTGCCGGGGAGCAGATTGACGAGCGCGCCGAAGTCGAGAATCTTGGTGACAGCCCCTTCGTAGACCTTGCCGACCTCGACTTCCGCGGTCAGCTCCTCAATGCGCCTGCGCGCGACCTCGGCCTGCCCGGCGTCCACCGAAGCAATGGTGATGGTGCCGTCCTCGCCGATGTCAATCGTCGTGCCGGTTTCCTCGGTCAGGGCACGGATCGTCGCGCCGCCCTTGCCGATCACGTCCCGGATCTTCTCGGGGTTGATCTTCATTGTGTACAGGCGAGGCGCGAATTGCGACACCTCGGTCTTCGAGGTGCCCATGGCTTCCATCATCTTGCCCAGGATGTGCAGACGCGCTTCCTTGGCCTGCGCCAGCGCCACCTGCATGATTTCCTTGGTGATGCCCTGGATCTTGATGTCCATCTGCAGGGCCGTCACGCCGGTGGTCGTCCCGGCGACCTTGAAGTCCATGTCGCCCAGGTGATCCTCATCGCCGAGGATGTCGGTCAGCACGGCGAACCGGTTGCCTTCCTTGATGAGGCCCATGGCGATGCCGGCGACGTGCGCCTTAAGCGGCACGCCCGCGTCCATCAGGCTCATGCAACCGCCACACACCGAAGCCATCGACGACGAGCCGTTGCTCTCGGTGATCTCGGAAACCACGCGGATCGAATACGGAAATTCGTCCTTGCCCGGCACCACGGCGAACAGGGCGCGCTTGGCGAGACGGCCATGCCCGATCTCGCGCCGCTTCGGGCTGCCCACGCGGCCGGTCTCGCCGGTGGCGAATGGCGGCATGTTGTAGTGGAGCATGAAGCGCTCGCTGTACTCGCCCGACAACGCGTCGATGATCTGCGAGTCGCGCTCGGTGCCGAGGGTGGCGGCGACCAGCGCC
>DASTGE010000086.1:0-10040 GCA_035719405.1 Burkholderiaceae bacterium | reverse complement strand
CCGCGAGCACCAGACGAGTTGCCATCGAGGAAATCCCGCGGATCGTTGCGCCCATGTCGGCCCTCGCTCAGGTGAAGGAACACGGACAAATTGTGGTGGCTTTGCCGACTCCCCGGTAGTGAGGCGGGGCACTAGCAGCTAGAACAGGTCGGCATATCTCGAGCTTTGATATGTCCTAGACTTGAAGTCATGGACCTTCGCCAGCTTGAGTACTTTGTCCGGGTCGCGGAGCTCGGCAGCTTCACGCGCGCGGCCGTGGAGCTGGACGTGGCCCAGCCCGCATTGAGCCGGCAGGTGCGATTGCTGGAGGTCGAGTTGCGCCAGCCATTGCTGGTGCGAAACGGACGCGGGGCCGTACCGACGGAAGCTGGCAAGGTGCTGCTGGAGCACGGGCGCGGCATCCTGCATCAAGTGCAGCGCGCCTCCGACGAACTCAACCGGTTGCGTGGAGGGTTATCGGGGCGCGTGGCCGTGGGCATGCCTTCCAGCGTAGCGCGCGTGCTGGCAGTGCCTTTGACACGTTCCGTGCGCGCGGCCATGCCCGATGCGCAACTGACCATCACCGAAGGCCTGTCTGCCGTCCTTCAGGAGGGCCTGGCCAGCGGGCGGCTTGACATTGCCGTGCTGTACAACCAACACCCATCCCGCGAGCTCGACATCGCACCCTTGCTGGAGGAAGACCTGCTACTGGTGCGCGCGCGGCCTGCGGGATTGCAGGAAGACCCGCCCCCCGGGCGGGTCGAACTGAACGAGGTCGCCCAATTGCGACTCGTCATTCCGAGTCGGCCCAACGCCATCCGCATGCATGTGGAATCGGCGATGGCGCAGGCGGGCTTCAGGCCCACCATTGCGCTGGAGATCGACGCCGTACCTGCCATCCTGGACCTCGTGCTCGACGGTGCGGGTTGTGCAATCCTGTCGCGCAACGCCCTGTTGAATTCGGCGCGGCCCTCGGCCTACACGGCTCAACAGATCGGTTCGCCGCCGCTGCGCATTGCATTGTCGCTGGCGACCAGCCTCCAACGGCCCGCTACACCGACGCAGAGGACGGCCCTGGAATTGATTCGCAAGCTGGTGCCACAGGTCGTGGCCCGCTACCAGCCCGCCTGAAGTCTCAGCGCTTGCGGGCAGCGAGCAGCTTGTCAGCGTATTCCTGCCACTTCGCCTGCTTGTCCACGCCGTCGAACACACCGGCCTTGGCCTGATCCGCCACCCATTGCTGCTTGGCGGCGATCGCGGAGGTCATGAGGGGCTCGAATCCCGCTTCGCAGACGGTATTGGCCGACTCCCGCATTTCCTCTGCGCGCCGCTGGCCGTGCTGAACCACGCGGCTGAAGAAATAGGCACCTTGTTGTGTCCAGTCGATGCCCGGGAAAGTCTCCTGCAGCGTGGGCAAAACATTCTCTTCGACCCCGTAAGCCCGGGCCGCCGTGTAGCTTTCGATGACCAGCGCCTCCAGACCTTTGATCATGACGCTGCGGCACATCTTGATGGCGCTGGCGACGCCGAGCCTGTCGCTCACGGCCTTGGCGTCAAGGCCCCAGCCATACAGCACAGCGGCGAGTTCCGCCGCAAGGGCGCCGCCGAGCAGCATCGGTACGCGAATGCCGTAGGGCGGAACGGAGGTCATCACTCCGGCTTCCACGTATGACCCGCCGGCGCCGTCGATGGCGGAGCCGGCCCGCTCCTTGGTGCCCGGGGAGGCAGAGTTGAGATCGAGGAAGACGGTTCCCTGACGCAGATGCTGCGCGGCTTCTTGCGCGACCGACAGCGTGTTCGACGCGGTGACCGCGGAGATGATGAAGTCGCTCGCTTCGCAAAGTTCGCGCATCGAATTGTGCGCGACGATGCCATGGTCCGCTGCGTGACGTCGTTCCAGCGCCTGCGTTGCAGTGGCCGCGAACTTTATATCCCAGGCCCCCACGACCTGGGCAAATGACTTGAGGCCGGTTGTGAAAATCTTGCCGACTTCGCCGTACCCGATGAGGCCGATTCGTTGCGGATTCATCGCAGGGCTCCTGCAAAGTGATTGGGCTCGACCGGGATCGTGCCATAGAGGCGTCAGCAACGTCGTCGGGAGCGCGTGGGCGGAAGAGGTCGTGAAGTTGTTTGTGCGAGAAGCGCCCGTGGGCCTGGGTGCTCGTCAAGGCTCGGCGGGCAAAACCGATAGTGCCGGTGATCTTGCAATGGAATCGAGATGTCGCTGACTTCATCGCTGCTCAGGCCCGGCCACTGGATCCTCCACCGGTTTCCGCTTCCCGCCAGGCTGCTCGTGCTGGGTGGGCTGCTGCTGGTGCAAGCCGCAGCGCTGATCCTGCTTGACAGTGGATACATCGAGCCCGCTGCCGCAAGGCCTTTCCTGGTGGCCGAGACGCTGCTGCTGGCATACCTCGGCGTATGCATGTACCGCTCACTGGCGACAGTCGGTTGCGAACTGCGCAGCGCGATCCAGGCGCTGGGTGCAGGCGACCTTGCGCATCAGCCATTGATCAAAGGCGACGACGACCTGGCTGAGTTGCAGCGGGGCGTCGAGCACGCGGCGCGGCGTTTCTCGGCGCTGGTCGCGAGCGTGCGCAGCGAGGCGCAGCTGGTGGTCATGGCGGGCGAGGGGCTTTCAAGGCAGGCAAGCGAGATGTGGGACCGCACCGCTCAGCAGGTGAGCAGCCTCAAGCACACAGCCGTGAGCGTCGGCAGGGTGGCCGAGTCAGTGAAGCGGAACGCGCAGGTGGCGCGGGACGCCGACAAGCTTGCCGGCCAGGTGCACGGTGTGGCCGAGGACGGGTCGAAGACGGTGAGTGCCGCCGTGGCGTCGATGCAGGGGCTGGAGCAGCGCGCACATCAAATGACCGAAATCATCACGGTGATCGACAGTATCGCTTTCCAGACCAACATTCTTGCCCTCAACGCGGCCGTCGAGGCAGCCCGGGCAGGCGAGCATGGCCGAGGCTTTGCGGTGGTGGCCGGCGAGGTGCGGACCCTCGCACAGCGCAGCGCCCAGGCGGCGGCTGAAGTCAAGAAGCTGATCGACGGGTCGACTGCGGAGATCCGCGACGGCGTGCAGCGCATCCGGGCATCGACTCAGGCATTGGACAACGTGGTCGGCGGCATCCGCCAAGTGGCGAACACATTGGGCGAAGTGTCGGCTTCGAGTGCACAGCAGAGCACGAGTCTGGAAGAAATCGCGGGCGCGGTGGTCCATCTCGACGAACTGACGCAGCGTCATGCGCAGATGATGGACGAGACGGTGCGCGCTGCGCAGCGCCTGCATGAGCAGTCGGGCAAGATCTCTGTTGCAGCGGGTTGGATGCGCCTGCGGCAGGGTTGCGCCGATGAGGCGCGGGCGCTGGTGGAAAAGGCCGTTGCTTACATCCGCACCCACGGCAAGCAGGCCGCGGTGGAGGTGATCCATGATCCGAACGGGCCGTTCCGCGATCGCGACATGTTCGTCATCGCGATAGACGGAATGAACTACTTCCGGGCGTTCGGTGCCGATCCGTCCAAGGCCAACAAGCCCACCGAGGCCGCGCCGGGCGTCAACATCAAGGAGTTGGATGCTCGCATCCATGCAGCCGCCGACAGCGGGGGTGGATGGGTCGACTTCCAGAGCATGCATCCGGTCACGGGCGCAGTGGTGGAAAAGCTCGCGTACGTTCTTCCGGTGGACGACTGGGCCGTCTTGTGCAGCATCAATCGCAATGACGGGACGGCGGGCGATGTGAACAGGGTTCTTTCGTTGCCGGAACGGCACAGGGAGCCTTTGAGGCTGGCCGTGGAATTGGAATCTGCTCGTTGACCGGCGCGGGACGTCGGTCCTTTTTGATCTTTTGTGGCGGCTTTCAATCGGTGCGCCGATCAGTTGAGCAGCAGTTGGAGCCGGGTGTTGCAATTGCGTCAAAGAGCGAAGCTCGTCACATCCGGGCCCGTCTCATTGCAGCCCCGATGAAGTCTGACGGTCGGAATGCCGATAGTTCGAAGTATGCATTGCGGGGATTCGTCTATGTCTCGGTCATCACTGCTCCTTCGGCCAGGCCTGTGGGTGCTTGAGGCTTTGACGCTCGGAGGAAAGCTGCTGGTACTCGGTGCGCTGCTGCTCGCGCAGATCTGTGCGGTGTCACTCGGCGCGGGTGGCCAGATCGGATTCGAATGGGTGGCGTCCATCGTGCTGGCAGCCGCGCTCCTGCTCGCCTACCTCGGGGCATGCCTGTATCGCTCGATGAGGACGGGAATTCGCGAACTGGGCGATGCGGTCGACGCCTTGTGCCGCGGCGATCTTTCGCAGACGAGGACGGTCTCCGGACGCGATGAGCTGGCGGCGTTGCGACGCGGCGTCGAGCGGGCGACGCGCCGCATTTCGGCCATGGTGGCAACCGTCCGCAGCGAGGCGCAACTCGTGGCAATGGCCGGCGGGCGCTTGTCACAGCAGGCCTCGGAGATGTCGGATCGCACAGAGGTCCAGGCGGCCAACGTGGAGCAGACGTCCGCGACCGTCGCCGTTCTGGCCGAGTCAGTGACGCAGAACGCAGAGGCTGTGCTGGAGGCCGGCGTGCTCGCCGACGAGGTTCGATCCACGGCCGAAACGGGCTCGCAGACGTTCCAGGCCTCGGTCGCCTCGATGCAAGGGCTGGAGGAGCGCGCGCGCCAGATGACCGATATCATCGGTGTGATCGACGGAATCGCCTTCCAGACCAATGTGCTGGCGCTCAATGCCGCGGTCGAGGCAGCGCGTGCGGGCGAGCACGGCCGCGGCTTCGCGGTTGTGGCCAGCGAGGTGCGTGTGCTCGCGCAGCGCAGTGCGCAATCGGCTGCCGCAGTGAAGAAGCTGATCGACGGCTCGACATCGGAGATCCGGGACAGCGTGCAGCGCATCCGCGCGTCGACTCAAATCCTGAACAGCGTGGTCGACGGCGTTCGGCGTGTGGCCGCAACATTGCATGAAACGTCTTCGGCGAGCACGCAGCAGAGCAGGGGCCTGAAGGAGATCGCCGAGGCGGTGGCGCACGTCGACAAGTTGACGCAGGAGAACGCCCACATGGTGGAGGCCACCGCACATTGGGCGCAGCAGCTGCACGAGCAGTCCCAGCAGATCTCGTCTGCGGTGGTTAGCGTCAGGCTGCGCCAAGGCTGCGCCGACGAGGCGAAGGCCATGGTAGAAAAGGCGGTCGCCTACATCCGCAGCCACGGCAAGCAAGCGGCGGTCAAGGCGATCCACGACCCGAAGGGGCCGTTCCGCGACCGGGATATGTTCGTGATGGTGTTGGACCGGAACAATCACTTCCAGGCGTTCGGCATGGACCCTGGAAAGGCCGGCAAGCCGGCGGTCGCGGCCCCTGGCGTCGACATCAAGGATCTCACCGCCCGCACGCATATCATCGCCCAAGCGGGTGGAGGATGGATCGATTTCCGCAGCATGCACCCGGCGACCGGCGCCGTGGTCGAGAAGCTGGGCTACATACTGCCAGCGGTGGACGATTGGGTGGTGTCGTGCAGCATCAATCGCACCGATGGAATTGACGACGCACGTGTGGCGCCGCCGAAGGCGGCAGAGGCGAGTGGCAAATTGAGGCTGGCGACGACGTAGGTGCGATCACGACCGCGCGCCTGTGACCACCCGAGCGCGCAACCTGGAGCCGCTTGAAGTAACCTCGCGAGAATGGCGTGAGATTCAAGAGCTCGACAAAATGATTCTGGAAGTCGCTGACATCCGCATCCGTGGCGGAGAACAGCAGGCCTTCGACGAAGCGATCCAGCGCGGATTGCGTACCGTAATCGCCAATGCAAAGGGTTATCGAGGGCATAAGGTCGTCAAGTGCATCGAATCGCCGGAGCGCTACCTGCTGCTCATCCGGTGGGAGACGCTGGAGAACCATACGGTGGATTTTCGCCATTCGCCTGCGTTCACTGAATGGCGATCGATTGTGGGACCGATGTTCGCCCTGCCGCCCGTGGTGGAGCACTTCCAGGTGCTTGCCGAGACCGAGGCGTGGCTGGCCTGACGCCGGGCCTCCAATAAGAACTGTTCTTATCTGACTGCTAGACTCCGGCTTGCTCAAGTTCCCAAGGAGTCTTATGAAGCAGGTCCTATCCGCGGCCATGGCGCTGTGCCTCGCTGCCTTGCCCGCCGTTTCCGCGTTCGCCAAGGCCGACTGCAAGGCCTACCCGAAGAGCGAATGGATGAAGGAATCGGACGCGAAGGCGAAGATCGAGTCGCAGGGCTACACCGTCAACAGGTTCAAGGTCGACGTCAATTGCTACGAGATCTACGGCAAGAACAAGGAGGGCAAGAAGGTCGAGATTTACTTCGATGCCAAGACTCTCGACGTGGTGAAATCGGAGGTCGAGAAGTAACGTCGATGGCCGGCACCGGCGAGTCGCTGCCTCAGAGGCGCTGCTGGGACATCGTGGTCCGCCTTTCGCACTGGGCGCTGGCGGGAAGTGTCCTGTTCGATCTCGTGCGCGACAACGGCGATCTGCTGCACCGGCAAGTGGGCTATGTGGCAGCGGCGATCGTCCTCGTCAGGCTTGCATGGGCGGCACTCAGCAGCGGCCAAGGCCGCCTGGCCGCGCTGAAGCCGTCGCTCGCCAAAACCCTGATCTACCTTCGCGACTTGTCGGCAGGACGGGCGACTCATGGCCCGGGACACGATCCCCTTGGCCTGTGGATGGTGTGGCTGCTCTGGATTCTCGTGCTGCTGCTGGCCGTCACCGGCTGGATGAGCCGGCTCGACATGTTCTGGGGCGACGACCGGATCCTCGAAGTCCACAGATCGATCGCCGACGTGCTGATGTTGGCCGTCGCGGTGCATCTCGGCGCTGTGCTGGTGATGAGCCTTTATTGGCGCGAGAATCTCGTGAGAGGCATGCTCAATGGCCGACAAAACGGCGGCTGATGCGATTGGCGGCGCGATACAAGGCTATTCCGCCGGCGTGGCGCGCTTCGTTGCCGGCTCCTCGATCCAGCGGCCGTCGACCAGCAACTGGTGTGGACGATACTGCGACTTGTAGGCCATCTTGTCGCTCTCGGCGATCCAATAGCCCAGATACACGTACGGGAGCTTGAGCTGCTTCGTCTGCTCGATCTGCCATATCACGCTGTACGTGCCGTAGCTCGCGTGATTCTCCGGCTCGTAGAAGGTGTACACGGCAGACAGCCCGTCGTTCAGGATGTCGAGAATCGACACCATCATCAGTCGTCCGAGTCCGTCCTGGCTGGGCTCGCGGAACTCGACCAGTCGCGAGTTGACGCGGCTTTGCAGCAGGAATTGGGTGTACTGGTCGACGCTGTCGTGATCCATCCCGCCGCCGGCATGCCGCCCCGACTGGTAGCGCAGATAAAGCTGATAGTGCTCGGGCACGAAGCACAGTCGCAGCACGCGCGATCTCAACCCCGCATGCGCCTTCCACGCACGACGCTGGCTGCGAGTGGGCTGGAAACGGTCGACCGGGACGCGCAACGGTACGCACGCGCGGCAGCCGTCGCAATACGGCCGATAGGTGAACATTCCGCTGCGCCGAAAGCCATTGGCAACCAGCCCGGAATATGCGTCGGCGTGGATCAGGTGGCTCGGGGTGGCGACCTGAGAGCGTGCCAGCTGGCCCGGCAGGTAGCTGCAGGGGTAGGGGGCGGTTGCGTAGAACTGCAACGATGCAAGAGGGAGCTCTTTGGGGTGCGTCACAAACGAGCCTATGCAGGCGCCGTGCCGGTCGTCGACAGCCCGAGTTGCGCCCAGTTCGAGTGATGATAGGTCCAATCTTTGACCGGCGTTTCCCTGAGAGTGAGGGACAGGTGATGCTCGAACTGCGTGCGAGGGATTTCGCGGGCACCGAAGGAGGCCAGGTGGGCTGTGTTCTGCTGGCAGTCGATGAGAGGAATGCCGTGCGCACGGCAGAAAGCGACCAGCCCGCACAGCGCGATCTTGGAGGCGTCGGTGCGGTGCGAGAACATCGACTCGCCATAAAAGATCCGCCCGACCGAAACGCCGTAGAGCCCGCCCGCCAGCTCGCCGTCGATCCAGGTTTCGATACTGTGCACCGCACCTGCGTGATGCCACGCCACGTAGGCCTGGACCATCTCCGGCACGATCCAGGTCCCGTGCTGCCCTTCGCGTTCGACGGTCGCGCACGAGCGGATCACACGCTCGAACGCGGAGTCTATGCGCAATTCGCACTCTCGTGAGCGAATGAACTTCTGCAAGGTCTTGCGCATCGAGCGCGAGAGCTTGAACTCCGCGACCGGCAGCACCATGCGCGGATCGGGCGACCACCACAGCACCGGCTGACCGGGCCCGTACCAGGGGAAGATGCCGCGACTGTAGGCCTCGGTGAGGCGGGGGATGCTCAAGTCGCCACCGGCTGCGAGCAGCCCCGGTGCCTCGGTCTCGGGCCCGAGCGCCAGCGAACCCGGAGGCAGCGGCGTGGCGAGATCATCCAGCCAGACGATCGGGCTCTTGGGCATGGGGCGGCGGCGTGAGCGGGGGCGGGGGCGGCTGCAACGTCGTGCAAGTGTCGCGCACTTCCGAAGATGCCGACAGCGCAATGCGCACGTCCGGACATCTGCGTACAGCGTCTCCCGGATTGAGAAAGGAATCGCCGTGCGCCGGCCTGCAGAAGGATTGCCATCGCTCAACGAGGAGTCCGAGATGAACAGTTTTCCCGCCCGGCTCGAACGCGCCAGCGCTATGAGGCGCGGACCCGCATCAGAAAGGCTTGCATTCGTGCATGCATGTCGACAAGGGCCGGCGATGGGCCGGCGACTGTCGGGATGCGATAGGCGATCGGTCGGCTCGTAAAAGAGGGTTCGTACAAGAAAATTGCGAGCCCATGCAGCGCGAAACAGGGTCTCGCGGGAGGGCAGCAGATGCCGGGGGTATCGGCAATCGTCCCTGCGGTTCAAGGCTTGCGGTGCGCCCTTCGGGCCGATGATGGAACCGCAGGGCTGCCCGACACCGAGCTGCAGCCTTTGCGCGCGATGATGATCCGGCATCATCAAGCGCTACCTGCCCATCGTCGATGGTGCGCGGCTGGTCGGCGTGGTGTCGTTCCACGACGTCGCGAAGACGGTCTATGAGGCGCAGCAGTTCGAGAACCGCATGCTCAAGGCGTACATCCGCGATAGGCCGCTCCCCGCATGACCGTTCAGGCTCCGGCGAGTTGCTGCAGCCACTCGCGTCCGTAGACCCACACAGCCAAACCCACACTGACGCAGAAGGCGGTGCCGAGCAGGGCCGTCACCATCCCCGCGACGACCGCCATGCCGTCTCGGAACGCGAGGCCGAGGCCGAAGAGGACGAGTGCCAGGGCCGGCAGCACATTGCCGAACGGAATGGGCAGCACGATCAGCACGGCCATCAGGCCGACGACAGCGGATAGCCGCCGCGCGGCAATGCCGTCCGTCAGTCGCGTCCAGCGGCTTCGGCAAACGCGGCTCGCCCAGTCGTAGCAGGCGGCCAGCAGGCGCAGCACGCGCCGCGCCCGATCCCCGGGCAGCTCCAGCGTTGCGACGGCGTGCGGCATGCAGGCGTCCTCGCGACCGTTCCACATCGCCACGGCAAGCCCCGCGATGCCGACTGCGAGAAGCAGGGAAATGCCCGATACCGGCAACATGGCCGGGAGCGCCAACAGCACGAGCAGGGTCGCCTGCGCCTTCGTGCCATGTGCCTCTGCCAGATGCTTCAGCGGCACACGATCCGCATGCAGGTGTTCTGCAGCCCTTTTCAGCCGCTCGGCAATGCCGTCGCTCACAATCCTGTCCTTCCTGCGTGCTGCCGCCTCATCGTTCGCCCCCTTCGGCCCGGATCAGAAGCCGCCGACGCCTCCAGTTCGTCGTCGGCACGTTCCGGATAGCAAGACGCAAACGTCGTTCCCGCAATGTAACGAAAGAATGGCGACGCTGAATCAGCCCCTCCGCTCGACCCCAGAACCATTCGATCCGGGCGCCATCGCGTTTCTCGCGAAGCCACTCGTCGAACATGTGTCGCGACGACGCGGCGCAGTTCGGGGTCGTCTGCCCGGGCGGTTTCGACACGCAGCACTTCGGCGAGCAT
>DASTGE010000085.1:0-4186 GCA_035719405.1 Burkholderiaceae bacterium | reverse complement strand
CCTGACTCGTCAGGGTTGCCCCTGAAGACGTGTCTTGCTTGCGGACACATGTACACGAGCCTGTGCTGCTGATGGCAAGATTCGTCGCCGTTTTTCAACCTATGTCAGGCCGCAATAGAGCAGTGCCACCGCCGGATTGGTGGTGATCCAGGAGATCTTCGGCGTGAATTCGCATATCCGCTCAGTGGCGGATCGCTTTGCCAAGGAGGGCCATCTGGCTGTGGCCCCCGCGTTGTTCCAGCGGGTCAAGCCGGGAGTGGAGTTGGGCTACACGCCGGCCCATCCGGAGCTGGAAGTGCAGATCTATGCTGCCGGTCATGGATTCAATTGCGACCAGCGCGCCTCGTACAACGAGGCCGCCTCGGCGCTTGCGCGGGAGCGCACGCTGGCATTCCTGGCGCGGCACCTCGCCTGAGGCGCAGTCTGACCCTCAGGGTCTGACGGAGGAATGGAATGGCGCGCCCGGCGGGGATCGAACCCACGACCCTTGGCTTCGGAGGCCAATACTCTATCCACTGAGCTACGGGCGCCTAGGCCGCCATGTTAACCGTTCACAGACCGGCTGCCGTAATACGGGTTCTCGCGGCTCCCCTTTTCGCGTGATTGCAACCATATTTACACCCAAAAGGGCGAAGTTCGTGACAGGGTTCATTGCAATTCGTCGCGGCTTGCGGGAGCCTGCCAGGGCGATCGGAGAACGATGGATGGATTCTTTCGAGCTGGGCGAGCTTTTCATGCATGCGGTGCGGCAGGTGCTGCCGATCGCGCGCGCGAAGGGCTTGACTTGCCTGGCCGACTGCGAACCCCTGCCCATGCCAGTTGGTGTGAGCGCCACCGAACTGCGGCAGTCGCTGCATGCGCTGTTCTGCGCAGCGATCGATGCGCTCGACTCGGGCTTCATCTTCTTCAGCGCCGAGATGCATGCCGCACACGGCGGCGGGCACTTGCTGGAGGTGCATGCCGCTGGTACGGGATTGCAGGCGTCACCTGTCGTGGTGGACAGCATCCTGGAGGAATTGGGGCTGCGTGACGACATCTTGCCAATAGAGGCGGGCGCGGGCATCCGCAGCGCACGCGGCATTTGCGCAAGCGCATCAGGGCAGCTGTCGTTCCTCAGCATGCCGCCGGAGGGGGTGGCATTCGCGCTGCGCCTGCCCGCGCCGCTCGCGCTCGAACGTAGCGCTTTGCCCGAAGCCCCACGCGGCGCGCGTGCGTGGATCCTCAGCGAGGAACCGCGGTGGTCGCAGCTGCTCGTTCGGCGCCTGCAACGGCTCGGGTGGGCGGTCTCGATGCTGACCTCGACGCACGAGGCTCTCCTTCGCGTGAAGCTCCTTCGGAGCCGGTCCTCTGCGCCGTTGCTGGTCCTCGGTCTTGCATCCGCCGACGTCCACCTCGAAGGGATGGAGGCACTGCAAGCGTATCTGCCTCCTCACAGCCGGGTTGTGCTCGGCATGGACGACGCCGACCATCTTGCCGAGATGGGCGCCTCGGGCCGGCCGACAGGCATCGAAGTCAGGCCGTTTCCATTCAGCCCCGGCGATCTACTGCAGTTCACCTCGAGTGCGGCGGAACACGCCCTCGACGCGACCACCCGATCCGGCCTCACCGAGCCCGCCCCGCTTGCCTTCGAGGACCGGCCCCGCGTCCTCGTGGTCGATGACAACCCTGTCAATCAGCTCGTGGCCGGCGGCATGCTCCAGGCGCTTGGCTTCGAGGTTGACCTGGCTGCAGACGGTGAGGAGGCGATTGCGCGCTGCCAGGCCCATGCACCTGACGCGGTGCTGATGGACGTGCACATGCCGGTGCTCGACGGGCTGGAGGCGACTCGTCGCCTGCGTGCCATGCAACGCAGCGGGGCGCTCAGGCTGTTTCCGATCATCGCTTCGACCGCGGCCGACGGGCACAGTGCGCGCCGCCGCTGCCTGGATGCGGGCATGGACGCGTATCTCGGGAAGCCGCTCAGCCTGATGCTGCTGGAGTCCGAGATCCGACGGATGCTTCCGGCCGCCGCGTGACGGTCGCGGCTCCCATACGCTTCAGCCGTCCTCCTGCTTCCCGGCCGCGCCACCGGTCAGGTAGTCCTTGACGCGGTCCACTCTCGGCCCCACAGCTTTCACTGCCGCCTGCAGCGCCTCCTGCGTGACGCCGAGCGCGCCCGCCCATTTGGCCAGGCGGTCGGGGCTGTCGAGGTCCATCATGGCTTTCGAAGCCGGGTCGCAGGCGTTTTCGACGGGATCTTTCATGGCCGGTCTTTCGCAGAGAGCTCCTCCGTCGCGCGGCAAGCTGTGTACCTTTCGGGCTATGGAAGTGCGTCGCTATAATCCCGCGCCTTCGCCTCTTGAAGCCCGTCGGCTTCCAAGCCCATGGCGGCTCCAGGGAAGGCCGTGCATTTCGAGGACTCCCAATGAGCGACGCCCACCACCAAGCTCCGGTAGACATCCACGCCACCTCGCACGAAGGGCCGATCAAGACGCCCAAGCAGCTGGTGATGGCCGTGATACTCGCCTTCGTCGTGCCGGTGATTGCGATCATCCTGCTCGCGAGCTACGTCGTTTCGAACTTGAAGCCCGCCGCTGGCAGCGACGCCCTGTCGCCCGAGGCCGTCGCGCGTCGCATCCACCCCGTCGGCACGGTCGAGGTGAAGGACGTGAACGACGTGGCGACCACAAAGACCGGCGAGCAGGTTTTTGGAGCGCAATGCACGGCCTGCCACTCGACTGGAGCCGCCGGCGCGCCCAAGATCGGTGATCAGGCGGCATGGGGGCCGCGTATCAAGCAAGGCTTCGAGACGCTCATGAACTCAGCGCTCAAGGGCAAGGGTGCGATGCCGGCCCAAGGCGGCGGCGACTTCAGCGATCTGGAAATTGCCCGGGCGGTTGCGTTCATGGCCAACAAGGCCGGGGCCGGATTCGAGGAACCGAAAGCGCCGGCACCGGCGCCGGTTGTCGCGCAGGCCGCCGCAACAGCCGCCTCGGCCACCGGTGCCGAAGCTGCGCCGCAGGTGGCTGCAGCACTGAAGTCAACGGAAACCAAGCCCGACACGACCGGCACACCGGCGGCCGCAGCGACGCCCAGCGGCGCAACTCCTGCTCTCTACACGCAAACCTGCTCGGCCTGCCATGCATCCGGTGTCGCCGGCGCGCCCAAGGTGGGCGACAAAGCCGCCTGGGCACCTCGTATCGGACAAGGCATCGACGGGCTGACGGCCAACGCCATCAAGGGTAAGGGTGCGATGCCGCCCAAAGGCGGTTCCTCTGCCAGCGACGCGGAGATCAAGGCGGTCGTGACCTACATGGTCAACGCAGCGAAGTAGGCCAACGAGCGGCGCCGGGCGGAGCCGACGCATCTGTCGGCGCAGATCATCCGTATCGATCCGCATCGCCCCGAAATGCGGGCTCCCGATCAAGCCGCTCTTCAACCCTCCCGCGCCGGACGCAGCACGTAGCCGAAGCGTGCGGGCATTTCGTCGAAGGACAGGGTCCGGACGGCGGGCCAGGTTCCGGCCTCGAGCGCTTGCGCGGCGTCGTGAATGTCCTGGCTGTGCACGATGCCGAACCGCGGCGGCGCATCGAGAAACAAGCGTCCGTCGTCATCCACCAGCGCTTCGCGCACACCCTGCGCCTCGATGCCGGTATGTGTGGTCAATAGGGCACTGTTGTCGAGCCATTGCACCCGCCAGACCCAGGGTGCGGCTTCGAGTTCGACGTACACCCGCTGCGGCCCGTTCTGGAAGAACCAGCAGCCTGTCTCGTCCGCCTCGTAGTTGCGCCCGATGAAGTCGACCAGCTTCCCGTGCTCGATGAGACTGCCCTTCACCTCCGGAAACGGCCCGGCCGCCCGGACCCGCTCATCGCGGAGGAACCACCGGCCTCGTGCGTCCAGTCCCAGCCATCCACGCACATCAGGCACGTTGGGCCATTTGCGAAGTGCCTCCTTGACGATCTCGTCCATGCCACCCACTGTAGCGCGGGGCCGACGCATGAGCCTCACCGGTCGGGCGGCTCCTCCTTGCGCATCGGCGCCGTGCCTTTAAAGGGCCGTCATCCAGCGCCTGACCGCATCTGGCAAGGCCATCACGTCGCCGGGCGGGCGTCCTCGCGGAAAGCCGACATGGCCGCCGTCGCGGGGCTGCCACAGCGTCACATGCGAGCCCACCTCATGCACACCTGGCAGCGAATGCGCCGGC
>DASTGE010000084.1:0-4212 GCA_035719405.1 Burkholderiaceae bacterium | reverse complement strand
TCCGCATCGCGGACAGTGACGATCGACAGCGAGCCTGTGACCTTGACGGCGCGCGAATTCGATCTGCTGCACGAACTGATGCTGGCCAGCGGGCGCGTGCTGTCGCGCGAGCAGTTGGAGGAGCGGCTGTACGCATGGGGGCAGGAGGTGGACAGCAACGCCGTCGAGGTGCACGTGCACCACTTGCGCCGCAAGCTCGGCCCCGGCGTGGTCCAGACCATCCGCGGCGTGGGCTACGCGCTCGGCCGCGAGGCGCCGCAGGCGCGCGCGTGAAAAAGCAGGCTTCGTTGCAGACCCGGCTGCTCGTGCTGGTCCTGGGGGCCGCTGCCGCCGTGTGGATCGCGACCGCCGCATGGACCTGGTTCGATGTGCGCCACGAGGTCGACGAACTGCTGGACAGCCATCTCGCGCAAGCCGCGGCGCTTCTGATCGCGCAACAATCGCACCCGCAGGACGATGACGTGGATCGCGAAGTCGCGCCATTGCATCGATATGCGCGACGCGTGTCCTTCCAGGTGTGGCATCGCGGTGCATTGGCGCTGCGTTCGGCGAATGCGCCGGCCGATGGTCCGATGGCGCCGTCCTCCCAGGGCTTCCAGGAGGTGATGTTGCACGGCGAGCGATGGCGGGTCTTTGCCACGGAAGGCCGCGAGCGCGATGTGCGGGTGTATGTGGGAGAACGTGCTGACGCACGCGATCACATTCTGCGGGCCGTGACGCGCGGCGTCCTGGGGCCGTTGTTCATCGCATTGCCATTGCTCGGGGGTCTCGTGGCTTGGGCCGTCTGGGGTGGACTCGATCCGCTGCGCAAGCTCAGCGCGCTGCTGGCCCGCCGGTCGCCACAGGCGCTGGACGCCGTATCGTTGTCCTCGCCGGGGCGCGAGCTGCAAGCCCTGGTGGATGCGCTGAACACCCTGCTCGGTCGGATCGCGAATCTGCTCCAGGCGGAACGCCGCTTCACCTCCGATGCGGCGCATGAGCTGCGCACGCCACTGGCCGCCTTGAAGGCACAAGCGCAGGTGGCGCTGGCCGCCGAAGACGATGCGTCGCGCCGCCATGCGCTTCGATGCACCTTGGAAGCCTGCGACCGGGCATCCCATCTCGTGGATCAATTGCTCCTGCTCTCGCGCGTGGAAAACCAGATCGAGGGGACGACCGTGGCCACGGATCTGACGATCCTCAGCCGCAAGGTGCTGGCCGACCTTGCGCCATATGCAATCGACAAGCGGCAGACGTTGGAACTGGACGCGCCCCCGCGCTGCCCCGTCAGCGGCAACGAGACGCTTCTCGGGGCGCTGCTGCGCAACCTCGTGGACAACGCGCTGCGCTACAGCCCCCCTGGGGCGCGGATCCATGTCCGAGTCGACGGCGACAGCATCACCGTGGACGACACGGGGCCCGGAATCGACGCCGCATCGCGTGCACGACTTGGGGAAAGATTCTTCCGTGTCGCCGGGACTGGTGAAATCGGCAGCGGCCTGGGATGGTCCATCGTGCGCCGGATCGCGGATGCCCATAGGCTCGTGGTTCGGGCCGAACCCTCGCCGTTGGGCGGCCTGCGGGTGGTGGTCGACGGATTCGATCCGCACGGGCTGCAGGAATCCAGCAGCTGAGGCCGGGCATTCACGCACAGTCGCTCAAGGTTGGACGAGTCTGGCTCGCATTTCTGCCGGCCCGTGCTTCTCAGCCAAACGGATCTTGCGAGTTCTCGACGCTCTTGAGGTCGTCGAGATGGCGCAGTGTTTCATCGACGGACTCGACGCGTTTGCCGTTCACGTAAGCGCTGCCGTCGCGTACTTCGATCAACATCTCGCCATGCACGGCGTGCCACACATAGCGCTGCACGCCCTCCGCGGCGAGAGGCAGCTGCGTCTGAATTGGATCAGGCTCACCGAGAACGACTTCCGGCAACAGGCAGATACTCATCGCTTCACCACAAACTGCATGGATATAAATACAGTATCGGTGAGGACACGCCGTCTTTCAACCCGTTCGACCCACGGGGGTATCCCGGGTTGCCTTGGGCTCTTGCGCCGGATGCGATCGCCCATAGTTTGCAGGGAACGAGGACCTGCCATGTGGAAACGTCTCACGCTGTTCTGGACGCTGCTTCGCGGCGATGCTCGCCGGCTCTGGATCGCCCTGCGCCACCCGCTGACCCCTGGGTGGTTCAAGCTCGGCGTCGCCATGGTCGCGCTGTACCTGATTTCCCCGCTCGACCTGGTGCCTGACGCAATACCGATCATCGGCGTCGTCGACGACCTCGTGGTCGTCCCGCTGGCGCTGCGCTGGCTGCTGCAAAGGCTGCCCGCCTCTGTGCAATCCGACCTGCGAACGCCTTGACACCTGACGTTCAGCCGGCCTGCTGAACGCACGCCGGCCGGAACGGGAAAGGGGCTGCGCCAGGAGCCGCGATGCGGCTTCAGACCCTTGGGTTCAGTCCACCAGCGCGTCGAGTGCCTTCTGATAGCGGTTGGCGTGTGAACGCTCGGCCTTGGCCAGCGTCTCGAACCAGTCGGCGATCTCGTCGAGGCCTTCCTCACGCGCGGTCCTGGCCATGCCCGGGTACATGTCGGTGTACTCGTGCGTCTCGCCGGCGATGGCTGACTTCAGGTTCTCACGCGTCGCCCCGATCGGCAGCCCGGTCGCCGGGTCACCCACCTGCTCCAGGAACTCCAGGTGCCCGTGTGCATGGCCTGTCTCACCCTCGGCGGTCGAGCGGAACAGCGCCGCGACGTCGTTCTGCCCTTCGATGTCGGCCTTGTTCGCGAAGTACAGGTAGCGGCGGTTCGCCTGCGACTCGCCCGCAAAGGCGTCCTTCAGGTTCTGCTCGGTCTTGGATCCCTTCAAGCCCATGTTGCTCTCCTGTCATAGTGACAAAGCACGTTGGGGCAAGCATCGGCGCGGCGATGAAAACCCACAGCGCGGATGCACGGTAACTCAGCCACAACACAAGGCGCAATAAAAAGCACTAATCTGCCAAATAGGCGACCGCTATTCTTCAAGCCCCATCAGCTTGCAGGTAAGGGCATGAATGCGCGAGCGGGGATTGGCGAGTTCGTGCAGTACCGTGAAGTGATTGGTATTTGGGACCGTCTCACACACGGGCACGGAGTTCTCACCCCAGTGCTGCCTGAGCAGCGCGCTTTGACGGTGAAACTCGCTGCTCTCCTCGTCGCCTACAAAAGCCATCAGCCGGCCGTACGATGGCGGCGGAAAATTCACCGGGCTCAATCGACGCACGGACTCCGTCGTCAGCTGCAGGTCGTCCTTCAGAAAGGGTGTGCGCGACAACGGCTCCAGATCGAACAGGCCGGATATCGACACCGCGCCCTGCACGAGCCCTGGCGGCAGGTCGGGCGCCACAGAAGGCCAATCACAGCACAGCAACATTGCGGCGAGATGCCCTCCCGCGGAATGTCCGCCCACGATGATGCGATTCGGATCGCCTCCGTAGAGAGCCGCATGTCGATATGTCCAGGCGACCGTCTTCGCCATTTGCAGCGCGATGGTCTCGATCGTGACCTGCGGACATAACGCATAGTTCGGAACGACCACCATGGCCCCGTCAGCCATGAACGACGCGGCGACAAAGGAATGCTCCGCTTTGTCCATTGAGCGCCAGTAGCCGCCATGAATGAACACGAACACTGGTGCGCCGTCGCGCGCCGAGAGGAACAGATCGAGCGTCTCGCTGGGTCCCTCGCCATAGCAGAGCCCGATCCTGCGCGATGCGCGCAGGCGCGTGAGTGCCGAAGCCTCCCGCCAGCGGGCAAAGATTTTCTCGTGCCCCGGCACGAGCGTTCGATTGTTGTATTGCGCGTCGAGTTGCGCGCCGTCGTCGCGATTCATCCCCTCTCCTGCCCTCGCGGGCCTGCATTGCTTATGGTTGCGTTTCTACCTCGGGCGAAGCCCGCGCGCCAGAGGCGCGACCCTGAGCATACTCATGCTAGAATTTTGAGCTTGGGGGATGTAGCTCAGCTGGGAGAGCGTCGCGTTCGCAATGCGAAGGTCGGGAGTTCGATCCTCCTCGTCTCCACCACCCTTTCACGCCCAACCTTTACCCGTTGGGCGTTTTCATTTCGCGGGTCCGACGGCGTTGGGTCCTCGCCACAGCGTCCCGATCGGAATAAGCAGCCTGTCGTTGCTGTTTCCGCAGAACACGCGCCCGCTCGAATAGGGGAGGCCTCGCCCCGTCGAGGCGAGGAAGGG
>DASTGE010000083.1:0-3272 GCA_035719405.1 Burkholderiaceae bacterium | reverse complement strand
CTACGACACGACACGCGCAGTCGGCCTTTATTCATCCGCAATAGCGATGTTCGTCATGGACCACGACGGCAACATTTATGCATCGACACGGCGCGTTCCCGGCAAGTTTCATCATTCGAGCTTTGTGGCCGGGGGGGCGGTGGCGGCAGCAGGCGAGATCGAGGTTCGCAACGGAGAGGTGACGTACATCTCGCGCAGGAGTGGCCATTATTGGCCGAGCGAGGCGCAGCTAGACCAGATGGCTGAAAACCTGCGTTCCCAAGGCGTGACCGGCTTCGAGGTCGACAAGAGCATTCATTGTTGAAGCGTGAACCGATTCCGCGACGGGTTGGGGCGCCTATCTCAACAGGTTATCCAACCCAATCCCTGCAAAAACCGAAAACCCGATCCAGTGATTGAGGCGGAAGGCCTTGAAGCAACCCTCCCGGATCCGGTTGCGGATCAGGGTGAAGTGCCAGGCGGCCTGCATTGCGCCTGCAGCCACGCCTAGCAGGAACGGCCAACGCAGTCCCTGTGACATGCCGATCGCCAGCCAACTGGCGAGGAACACCAGGTAGCAGACCATGACGGCCGTCACATCGAATCGGCCGAAGGTCAGGGCGGAAGTCCTGATGCCGAGACGGACGTCGTCGTCGCGATCGACCATCGCATACTCGGTGTCGTAGGCAAGTACCCAGAAGAGGTTGCCTGCGAGAAGACACCATGCAAGCGTGGGCACACGGCCCTGAACGGCTGCGAAGGCCATCGGGATGCCGAAGCTGAAGGCCACGCCCAGGACGGCCTGAGGCATCGAGAAGAAGCGCTTGGTGAACGGATAGAACAACGTGATCGCGAGCGCGAGGAACGACAGTTCGATTGTCAGAGTATTGGTCGTGAGCACGAGAGCGAACGCAACGAGAGCGAGCGCGGCGCCGAGCACGAGCGCTTCCTTCACCGAGACCGCCCCGCTGGTCACCGGCCGTTGAGACGTTCGTTTGACGTGACGATCAAACTCGCGGTCGGCGACATCGTTGACGCAGCAACCGGCGCTGCGCATGAGGATCGTGCCGAGGACGAACACCACAAGCAGGTGCGGGCCGGGAAAGCCGCGCGCCGCGATCCACAGCGCCGACAATGTCGGCCATAACAGCAGCAGCCAGCCTGCCGGACGATCCCAGCGAATGAGGTCAAGATAGAGCCGGGCGCGAGCCGGACGGGTGCCGACGGTGGAGGTATGCATCAGTGATCTCCCGGGTACGCGCCCCGTCTGATCGCGCCCCTTACATCCGCTGCTGAAAGACGAGTCCCGCGTGCTCGCGCAGTGCGTGGAACCTGATCTTCGGCCAGTTCGATTCCACCGCACGCAGCTCGGGGGCGTATTCCACGAGCAGCGTCGGTGCGTCCACCGCGTCGTACGCCACGCGATGCGAGTTAGCGTCGATGAAGCGCTTCAACTCCTGAGGGTCGTCGCATGTGACCCAGCGGGCGATCTGGAACCGGCTCGGGGCGATGCGGGCCTTCACGCCGTATTCGTGCTCGAGCCGGTGGGCGACCACCTCGAACTGAAGCTGGCCGACCGCGCCCAACAGCAGCATCGATGCGGCGACCGGACGGAACACCTGGATTGCCCCTTCCTCGCCAAGTTGCGTCAGGCCGGCACGCAGCTGCTTTGTCTTCAAAGGGTCAGCTACCTCGACCGTGCGGAACATCTCCGGCGCGAAGAACGGCAATCCGGTGAACTGAAGGCTCTCACCCTCGGTGAGGGTGTCGCCGAGCTGCAGCACGCCGTGGTTCGGGATGCCGATGATGTCGCCGGCGAAGGCTTCGTCGAGCAGCTCGCGTCTTTGGGAAAGGAAGCTCACGACGGTGTTGGGTCGCAACTCCTTCCCCGAGCGAACAACCTTCATCCGCATGCCGCGCTCGAAGTGACCGGAGGCCACCCGCACGAAGGCGATGCGGTCACGGTGGGAAGGATCCATGTTGGCCTGGATCTTGAAGACCACGCCGCTGAACTTGTCTTCGGCGGGCTTGACCTCGCGCTGGATCGCCGGGCGCGCGCCGGGCGGCGGAGCGAGGTCGACCAGCGCATCGAGCACTTCCCGGACTCCAAAGTTGTTGATCGCCGAGCCGAAGAACATCGGGGTGCAGCGGCCTGCCAGGAATTCGCTTTCGTCAAATGGCGGCGCCGCTTCCTGCACCAGTTCAATTTCGTTTCTGGCCTGCTGGTACTGCATCCCGAAGCGCTCGTCGTATACCGGGTTGTGCAGACCGTGCAGGATCTCGTCGTTGTCGTGAGCCCGGTCCTCGCCCGGGCTGAAGACACGCATGCGCTGCTCGCGCAGATCAAGCACACCGTG
Organism: Burkholderiaceae bacterium; assembly: GCA_035719405.1. Lineage (GTDB taxonomy): Bacteria > Pseudomonadota > Gammaproteobacteria > Burkholderiales > Burkholderiaceae_C > CAMLIZ01. The sequence continues at coordinate 936 of DASTGE010000083.1, read as the reverse complement.
AAAGGCCTTTCCCATGCCCACCGGCCAAGTGAAGGGCACCACGTTCATGCCTAGCTCGCGCTCGATCTCGTCCATCAGCGCCAGCGGTTCCTGCACCTCGCGGTCCATCTTGTTCACGAAGGTGAGGATCGGCGTATTGCGTGCCCGACAGACCTGAAGCAGGCGGCGCGTCTGGGGCTCGACGCCGTTGGCCGCGTCGATCACCATCAGCGCGGCGTCGACGGCCGTGAGCACGCGGTAGGTGTCTTCGGAAAAGTCCTGGTGGCCGGGGGTATCGAGCAGGTTGATGACGCAGTCGCGGTATTCCATCTGCATCACCGACGACGCCACCGAGATGCCCCGCTGCTTCTCGATCTCCATCCAGTCGGAGGTGGCGTGGCGGCTCGCCTTGCGCGCCTTCACGGAGCCGGCGATCTGGATCGCGCCGGAGAACAACAGCAGCTTCTCGGTCAGCGTCGTCTTGCCCGCATCAGGGTGGGAAATGATCGCGAACGTGCGGCGGCGGCGCACCTGTGTCGAAAGGTCGGCGGGCATGGGGGCAAACGGCGAAGGCGAAAAGGCGGGAGCCCGTGATTATCCTGCCGACGGCTCCTCTTCGACCGGGGGCTCGTCGGCATCGGGCCGGTTGAGAAAGGGCCGCACGACAGCCAGCGCCTGTTCCGCGTAGTCATCCTTCCGGGCCACGGGAGCAATGGCTCTCAGCGCGTTTTGCGCAGCCTCGATCCCCGCGCGTTTGGCGATCACCCAGGAGGCGAGATACACAGAGGACATGCAGCCGCCGGCTGTGGCGATCGGCCCGCGCGCATGGAAGGGTTCGTCCAGAACCAGTACGCCCGCTTGTACCACCCACGGTTTGGTGGCCGGATCCGTGCATGCCGGCATGGTCCCCAGCAGGCCCAGGCGCGCCATCAACAGCGTGCCGGAGCATTGGCCCCC